>JAAUPU010000321.1 GCA_012032975.1 Caldilineaceae bacterium
GAGTACGACATCACACCGATCTGGCGAGGGGCGGCGATGGAGGAATTGCGGGCAGCATCAAGCGCAAGGAGTGCGCCTGTCCGATGGCCAATGCCAACTATGCGAACATGTTGCTCCATCCGCCGACGGTGGCCAAGGTGATGGCGGATGTCGTCAGATAAATATCTTCCCTACAAAGTCGAGGAGTCGAAAATCTGATCCACGGCGATGGCAGCCTCCGCAAAACGACCGATGTCCACGATTTCCTCGTCCAGGTAGACGCCGGCAACGCGATAGCTCTCACCATCCAGCAGGTATACCTCCAGCGTCCGCTCGTCGGCGTCCACTATCCAATATTCTGCAACGCCCATTCGCGCGTACAGTGGCAGCTTGATCTGCCGATCGATGCGCGACGTCGACGGCGAGAGGATTTCGGCGATGAAGTCGGGGGCGCCCTCGATTCGTCTCTCGCCGACCAAGTCGATGATTCTGGCTCTTGCAATGAAGATCAGGTCGGGTTGGACAATATTGGACTCTGGCTCCAGCGCAACGTCGAGCGGTGCAGACAAAACCACACCCAGGTCTTGCTCTCGCACGAATCGGTCCAATAACCAGAACAAATCGCGCTCAACGAGTTGATGCCTTGGGACAGGAGCGGGGGTCATGAAGATGGTTCCTTCCATATATTCGACGCGCGCAAGCGGCTGATCTTGAACCGCCTGAAGATAGTCAGCGACTGACCCGGCCAGCACCGTCGTCGACGAAATGGGCGCTGGGGCAACCCGCTCAAGTACGGTCATCTTGCTCAGTCCTCCTTTGCCTTGTCCGCCAGAGCGGGGGGCACGCGCGCTGGATCATCGACCAGGCTACAGAGCCGCGCCAGGTTCATCGCATCTTCCTTCAGGTCATCTTCCTTTGGCGTCTCGAGCAGCATGGCGATCCCCGCCCAACGCGGATCGTTGAGGATCAGGCGAAAGCCTTCGTCGCCGATCTCGCCTTCGCCGATGTGGACATGGCGGTCCAGGTGGCTGCCCAACGCGCCCTTGCTGTCGTTGAAATGCCAGACTTTCAGCGTCTCCAAGCCGATCTCCTGGTCCAGCTCCGAGACCATCGCCTCATAGCCTTCCGCGCTGCGCAGATCATAGCCAGCCGCAAACGCATGACAGGTGTCCGCACACACGCCGACTCGCGATTTGTCCTCCACCTGCTCGATAATCTGCCGCAACTGACCAAAGCTGCGGCCCAACGTCGTCCCCTGGCCGGCCATCAATTCCAGCAACGTCATGGTGTCGGCGCAATCGGGGCTGGAGTCGTGGATGCGGTTGAGCGCGGCCGCGATCCGTGCAATCCCCGCTTCTTCGCCGCTGCCGACATGTGCGCCGGGGTGCAGCACGACGTGAGGGATGCCATAGGCGTGGGCGCGTTCGAGTTCGTCCTGGTGCGCGGCGCGGCTCTTCTCCCAGAGCGGATCTTTGGGGCTGGCCAGGTTGATCAGATAGCTGGCATGGCTCACGGCATAGGCGATGCCCTCGGCTGGCAGCTGCTCGCGCCAGAGCGCGACATCTTCGTCGTCAATGGCCGGCCCCGACCACTGACGATTGTTCTTGGTGAAGACCTGGACCGCATTGCTGCCGATGGAAGCGGCGCGCTCGATCGCCTTGCTCACGCCGCCGGCGATCGACATATGCGCACCTAACATTAGCTCATGCACACCTATCTCCCCGCCGGTACTTTTTGGCCGGTCGTGGTACCGGCTCGATCGCTCTTCAGGTGGCAGCTCTTGTACTTTTTACCGCTGCCGCACCAACACAGGTCATTGCGTCCCAGCTGCGGTCCGGTGTTGCGCACAGTTTGGGGTTTCCCATTGCCACTGCCATTCCCGCCGCCGTCGCGGTTGGTGCGGATGTTTCTGGCGATGGGCGTCGGTGCGACTGGCTCTTGCACCTGAAGCTGTATGTTCATCAACGCCCGCACAATGTCGCTGCGGATGTCGTTCATCAGCTCGCTGTACATATTGAAGGCCTCGCGCTTGTAGGCCACCAGCGGGTCCAGTTGGGCAAAGGCTTGCAGACCGATGCCCTCACGCAGTCGGTCCAGGTCGGTCAAGTGGCGAATCCAACGATGGTCGACCGCCTGCAACATGATCTGCTTCTCGACCCGGCGCAGCAGTTCGGGACCAAAGTGGACCTCCTTCGCCGCGTAGGCGGCCAGCGCCATCTGGGTGGCCTGCTCTTCGATCTCGGCCTGATTCAATTCCTGCCATTGGTCGATGGAGAAATCTTCGGGCAGGTGGAAAAAACCACTCAGCGCCTGTTCCAGTTCGTCCAGTTGCCACTCGTCCTCGAATTCACCAGCGGTGAATCCGGCGACGACTGCCTTGACCTCTTCCTCGATCATGGACTCGACCGAGTTCTTGAGCGATGGCTCGGTCAGGATGCGGCGGCGCTGATCGTAGATGCGATTGCGCTGCTCGTTGACCACTTCGTCGTATTGCAACACATGCTTGCGGGCATCAAAATTGTGCCCTTCGACCTTGCTCTGCGCATTCTCGATTGCCTTGCTGACCAGGCCCGCCTCGATGGGCATGTCATCCTCGACGCCCAGGCGACTCATCAAGCCCGAGATGTGCTCGCCGCCAAAGCGACGCATGAGATCGTCGTCCAGACTCAGATAGAAACGGCTGCTGCCCGGGTCGCCCAGACGACCGGAGCGACCGCGCAACTGGTTGTCGATGCGTCGCGCTTCATGGCGTTCGGTGCCGACGACGTGCAGCCCGCCCAGTTCGAGGACCTGCTGTCGGTCGGTTTCCACTTCGTGAAACTTGTTGGCAAGCACCTGCGCCCAGCGCTCTGGATAGTGGTCGAACGGATCGTTGCCATGCTTGAGCAGGTCGATAGCCTCGTTCCAATCTGCCTGGGGAATCTCGGTCAGCTCGATCTCTTCGCGGCGCAATTGTTCACGCGACAAGCCCTCGTAGTTGCCGCCTAGCAGGATATCGACGCCGCGCCGGCCATGTTGGTGGCTATGGTGACGGCGCCGGGCGCCCAGCCTGTGCGATGATCGTCGCCTCTCGCTCGTGATTCTTGGCGTTGAGCACCTCATGGTCGATGCCATTGCGCTTGAGCAACGTGCTGATATACTCGCTGGTCTCAATGGCCACTGTGCCCACCAGCACTGGCTGACCCCGCTTGTGCGCGGCTGTGATGTCGTCGATCACGGACTTGAACTTGGCCGACTGGGTTCGGTAGACCATGTCCGCCATATCGTCGCGGATGATCGGTTTGTGGGTGGGAATAGTGACGACTTCCAGATTGTAGATCCGTTGAAACTCTTCTTCTTCGGTCTTGGCCGTGCCCGTCATGCCCGCCAGCTTGTCGTACATACGAAAGAAATTCTGGAAGGTAATCGTCGCCAGCGTCATCGACTCTTTCTGGACGCGCACGCCTTCCTTGGCCTCGATGGCCTGATGCAGCCCTTCGCTGTAACGCCGCCCCTCCATCAGCCGCCCGGTGAATTCATCGACGATGATGACCTCGCTGTCGCGCACGATGTAGTCTTTGTCGCGCTTGAAAAGTGCATGGGCGCGCAGCGCGTTGTCCGAGATAGGGGATCATGTCGAAATGTTCGGCGCTGTAGAGATTCTCGATGCCGCGGCGCTGTTCGATGAACGCGATGCCCTCCTCGGTCAAGGTGGCGACGCGTTCTTTTTCGTTGACGACATAATGGTCTTCGGCTCGCAGACCGCGCACCAGGCTGGCGAACTCGACGTAATAGTTGGAGCTCTCGCGCGCCTCGCCGGAGATGATCAGCGGGGTGCGCGCCTCGTCGACAAGAATGTTGTCCACCTCGTCGATGATGGCGTAGTGCAGATCGCGCTGGGTCAGCCGCTTGGTCTCTTGCACCATGTTGTCGCGCAGATAATCGAAACCGAATTCATTGTTGGTGCCATAGGTGATGTCAGCACGATAGGCTTCCTGTCGCGCGATAGGTCGCAGCGCCTGAAAGCGATCATCAGCGGCAGGGAAATCGGGGTCGTAGACAAAGCTGCCTTTGTCCGAGCCGGCCGCGCTATTCTGGATCACCGATGCGCTCAAACCCAACAGATGGTAGATCGGCCCCATCAACTGCAAACCGACTTTGGAGAGATAGTCGTTGGGGGTGACGAGATGGGCGCCGCGACCCGACAGGGCGTTGAGATAGAGAGCCAGCGTGGCCACCAGCGTCTTGCCTTCCACCCGTTTTCATCTCGGCAATCGTGCCCGAATGCAGCACCATGCCACCCAGAAGCTGAACATCGTAATGGCGCAGGCCAATGGTTCGCTTGCTCGCCTCGCGCACCGCGGCAAAAGCCTCTGGCAAGATCTCGTCCAACTCATCGTCTTCCGCCTGCAAGAGGTCGCGCTTGACCCTTGCGACCTCGACATGGGCAAATTTCTGCTCGTCGGTGCCCAGAACGTCGAGATACTCCTGCTCGACCTCTTCCAATTCAGCGCGCAATTCGCTCGTGGCATCCGCGATCTGCTGGCGGAATTGCGCGGTCATGGCGCGCAATTCACCGTCTGTCTTCTTCTGGAAGTCAGGTTCCAGCGCGTTGATCTCCTCGACTACCGGTCGATGGCGATTGAGCACCTTTTCGTTGGGGTCGCCAACGACTGAGTAATAGATCTTCTTTAGCATATGGATCCTTCTATTCTTGAACAAATCACACCTCGACGCGGGCCACCGCTTCAATTGGGCGACAAGACCACGACGACCGGCCCAAACCGGCTAGGCATTCCCAAACATTTGCCCGCCTATCATCCTGATATTCTACCACGGAGTGACCTACACCCAACATGCAGAGCGATGGCTTGTTTTTGACATCGCCTCCTAAACTTGGCTCGCACTCCTGCTTCAGACCGGGGCGCGACCGCGCGACATCGGATGGTCATGAAAAGAGATCTTCGCGTTCCCTATTGACAACCCAGCCTTTTCGTTCTAGAATATGACCAGGCGGTCATATGACTTATCAGTCACATGACGACGCAGTCACATTCTTGCGGAAACGGACCGACCGATGCCCAAAGCAGACGTTTTTCAATCT
>JAAUPU010000322.1 GCA_012032975.1 Caldilineaceae bacterium
GGAGCCCGAGCAGCATGATGTGATATCCACCCGGCTCAAGCAGCACCTCACCATGGCGGGCACTTCCAGCCCTTCCGTCACCGGGCGCATGCGCATCACGCCAGCCGCGTCTATGGTCGTCTGGTGCAACTCGGCGGCCACAGCCACATCGGTGTCATGGCAACCAACCGGTCCGGCTGCCCACCACGGTGGAGAATCGTCATGTACACCACCCCGCGCCCGCCACTCTCGACCATCGCCACGTCGTGCCCGTCGTGGTCCATCTCGTCGCAGGGCTGCATGTCGGTCATGGAATGGGTCATCGCGGAGTGGGCGTCGTTCTCCTCTGCTGAAGATTCTGCTGACGATTCCGCAGAATCCTCAGCAACGTCGTCGTCATTCTCCTCTGGGCAAGGGGGCTGCGTCCCGGGCGATTGGTCCAGAACAACCGCGGGTTGCGACCAGACATTCTCGATGCTCAGATCGTCCAATAGAGCGGCTTCCTGTGGCGCTGTGTGCTGCGCCGAGCCGTCCTGTGAAACGGGCCTACATCCCGCGATCCCCACGGCCAGCACAAGACCAACGGTCCCTGCAACGATCCAACGCGACCAGGGGATCATCCATTCGCTCCAGAGATATTTTGCCCTTCGGCGCTGTCCAGATTCACTTTTCATTCAGCGGATTGTCCATCTCAATTGCAGAAAAGGAGGGGGTGACGTTGCCGATCGATTGCAATCGGAAGTTCCAGGTGCGTACAGCTTGGGTGCGTACAGCGTGAGGATAGACCAGAGTCCAGGTCGGGGAAACGACCTTCCGAGTAGTCTTTCACCACCCGACCGAATGGTGGGCGCGGTGGAACGACCTATCCGAAAGGGTGGGGATTGGATGATTATTTTCGTGCTAAGGCCGTAGCACGAATTGTATTGTCGGCCCCAGAGAGGAAATACGGGTCAATTCGTGGAATTCGTGGCTGAACGCCTTCGTGGATGCTTTCTATTTGGATGCGCCCGTGATCGATTCAACCGGGTCCGAAGTGGAGCCGCTGGATTGGCGTCAGAGTTTCTTCTCGTGCAGCAGCCGCCACGCAGTCTCGAATTCGCGGCCACCCAGCATAAAATAGACCCCCATATAGACAGCGCCCCCCAAGCCAATCGCAAGCCCAAGATAGAGCGTGGTGGTCAACCCCAGCGTGCGCACGTAGAGAACCGTTGCGATCATGGCAATGCACGCCAGGCAGATCCGCCCAAGCGTGCGCGCTAGCCTAGCCTCGTCCAGTCGCCCACTGCCCGCGGATCGGCTGCCAAGGCGAATCAGAAGGTAGAGGGCGCCGGCCAGCGCGAGCGCGGCAAGCGTCGTCGCCAGCGCCAGTCCACCCAACCCAAGCGGCCCCACGAGCCAGAACGAGAGTGCGATATTCAGCGCCATCCAGCCCAGGCTTGCCCACATCGGCCCGCGCGTGTCGTGACGTGCGTAGAAGTGCAGCGACAGAATGTCCTGGGTCGCTTCGGCCACGAGTCGCGGCGCCAGCAACACGACCATGACGTAGACCAGCGCCGTGGCCTGGCTGTCAAACGAACCCCGCTGAAAGAGAAATGCAATCGCCGGCGGTCCCAGCGCAACCAGCCCAACCACTGCCGGGATGCTCAAGGCCCACATGGCACGCAACGCTTGTTCGAGGGTGCGCTTCATGCCTTTGGCGTCGTGGAGATTGTACTGTTCGGAGAGTGTGGGAAGCGCCACCGTCGAGATGGCCGCACCGAAGAGCGAACGGGGCATGAGCACGACCACCAACAGCGCATAGAAATAGGACGAGATACTGCCCTCATCCAGCCCGGAGGCCAATCGGATCAGAACCAGGTCCACCGCCTGAACCGAGCCTAAGGTGATAATCCTCGGCCACATCAGCCGCAGAAGCTCTTGAAGCCCCCTCAAACGCCAGAAAATGCGCGGCCTGTACGCAATTCGGAAACGGGCCAGCGCAGGGATCTGCACGCATAGATAGAGCAGCATCCCGATCACGGTGCCCCACGCCATGCCCTGGATGCCCAGCGTTGGCGCCAGGATCAGCAGCCCCAGGATCTGGCCGATGTCGATGACGACCGTGCCAAGGGCAGGGGCCAGAAAGTGTTGGTGCGCGTTGAGCAGGCTGGACTGGACGCTGGCGATGCCGAGCAGAAAGGTAGCCAGCAGCAGGATACGCATCAATGACGCGGTCAATGCTTGCTGCTCGGGCGAGAAATCTGGCGCCAGCAAGTGAGACACGATCCACGGCGCCTGCCAGATGGCGAGCGCGCAACAAAGCCCCAGCGCCACGACCACAAGGGTCAACACGCTGTCCGAGAGGTGGCGGGCCGGCCGACGCATGCCTCGGGCAAGATAGGCTGTATAGACGGGGATCAACGCGGCAGCCAGCGCACCCCCCACCAGCATCGCCTGAAACAGTTCCGGCAGCTGATTGGCCGCCGCATAGGCGTCGGCTTGAGGCCCCGCGCCAAACGCTTGGGTCATCAAGATCAGCCTCATAAAGCCGGTGACCTTGTTCAGCCCGTAGATGCCGATCACCAACATGGACGCTCGCAACAGATGGCGCGGTCGATCCTGAACGTCCCTGGATTTGCTCATGGGCGAGGTTGGCCACCGGGGTCGTTGGCACGGCAAAATGGGGCGCAGAACGAAGCGACGATTTGACCGCTCGGGTCGGAGTTGCACGGTGGACGGCGTCTGTTCATCGGCGCGATTATGCCACAGATTCGACCTGCCCCTACCATCTCCCGCCCAGCCAAAGGTCGCCCAAGGGCAGGGCAACCGCCCGCGGATACCCGCGCTTGGAAAGCTGCACATCTGAACGGGAGGGTTGTCGAAAACCGGGCTTCCCATTCGGGCGGAAAAAAGCCGAGATCTGCTTGGTAGCCCTTGACCGAATATGGTATAATTCTTGAACGTTTGTTCTCATTCGTTCCAGTGGCTGGCGAACATGACACGCTCCCGCAGCAGGGGCAAGGGTCGCAAAGGCCCCAGCCTCTTCCAACAATTTCTGCAGATGGTCTTTCGGCCCGAGGTCGCCGGCGTCTCGCTGGTCCTGGTGGCCGTGATCACCCTGCTCTCGTTGATCACCGACAGTCGTGGCCAAGTCACCGGTGCGTGGGTCGATCTGTTGCGCCAACTCTTCGGCGGCGGCATCTGGCTCTTTCCATTGGTGCTCGCAGCGATTGGTCTTTGGATGGTGATCCGGGCCATTGAGCGCATGGATGATCTGCCCTGGCAGCGACCCGTCGGGCTTCTCCTGCTTTTCGTCGCCTATTTGATGGGTGTGACGCTCTACCGGAGCGCCGAACAGCCGGATGCAGGCGGGTGGACCGGTCGCGTCCTCAGCGACACAATTAGTCTGGCTTTGGGTTCCTGGGGCGCATGGGCCTTTGTCGCTTTCCTTGCCTTCACCGGCGTGGTTCTACTGGCCGACCAGTTGTTGGTCAAAGGGGGGCCGGACCTCTGGAACCGGATGCGCGAGGGCTGGTTCAGAATGCAGGACGCGCGGAGCCAACCCACGATCAATCCGGCGCTGCCGCTGCCGTCGGGTCGCCTGCCCTGGTGGAAACAGATGATCCAGGACTGGAACACGCGCGGCCAGGTTCACGACCCCACGCCAAATCTTGTTCGGCCCCATGCCACTTCGACACCGTCTGCTACACAGCCACGAACCGACACTCCGCCGTCTGCCGCACCTCCTCCCACGGGCCAAAAAGTGCCGCTCACCCAGGCCAGCCAGGAGAGCGATCTGATCGCCCCGCGCATCGTCGGCGATGGCCAGGATTGGCGGTTGCCCAAGCTGGACACCATGCTCAGCGACTGGGACCGGCAGGTGGACAGCGACGACCTGATCCGCACCCAGGGCCGACTGATCCAGGAGACGTTGGCGCTCTTTGGCGTGCCTGCCGATTTTGAAGGGCGCGTACAAAAGGCCCGTCGGTCACCCCAATATCTGATCAAGCCGGGCTATGTCGAGCGCACGGTGCAGGGCGAAAAGAAGCGGATGAAGGTCAAGGTCAACAAGATCGCCGCGCTCAGCAATGACCTGGCGCTGGCGCTGGCTGCCTCCAGCGTGCGCATCGAGGCGCCGATTCCCGGCACGACCTATGTCGGCGTGGAAGTACCCAACCACGAAGCCAATGTGGTCGGACTGAAGGAACTGATGCAGAGCGACGCCTTTGTCCACATGAAGGGTCGCCTGCGCATCGCCCTGGGCGAAGATGTGAAGGGGCAGCCGATTGTGGCCGACATGACGCGGATGCCCCATCTGCTGATTGCCGGTGCGACCGGCTCGGGCAAGTCGGTCTGCATCAACTCGATCATCACCTGTCTGCTCTTGACCCACACACCCGACACACTCCGGCTGCTGATGGTCGATCCCAAAATGGTCGAACTGAGCGTCTACAACGGTGTGCCCCACTTGCTCAGCCCGGTGGTCACCGAAGTGGACAAGGCGGCAGGCGTGCTCTTCTGGGCGGTCAAAGAGATGGAGCGGCGCTATCAGCTGGCCAGCAAGGCCAACGCCCGCGACCTGGAACGCTACAACGCCTATCTGGTCAAGCGGGGCGAGAAACCGTTGCCCTACATCGTCGTCGTCGTGGACGAGATGGCCGACTTGATGATGGCCGCGCCTGAAGAGGTGGAGAAGCACATCTGTCGTCTGGCGCAGATGGCGCGCGCCGTGGGCATCCACCTGATCATCGCCACCCAACGCCCTTCGGTGGATGTCATCACCGGGCTGATCAAGGCTAACTTTCCCGCGCGCATCGCCTTCGCCGTGACCAGCCAGATCGACAGCCGCGTCATCCTCGATATCCCCGGCGCCGAACGCTTGCTGGGTCGAGGGGACATGCTCTTCATGGCGCCGGACACCAGCAAGCTGGAGCGCTTGCAGGGCACCTACCTCCACGACGACGAGATCACGCGGGTCGTGCGCTATTGGAGGGCGTGCGCAGCATGGAGCGTCCCAGCGTCCAGTCGCCCGGCAGCCAGCCCTATGCGTCGCCGCCAGACAGCCCGCGCGATAGCTCGACCCCGGGTGCTGCGCCCAGCGCG
>JAAUPU010000323.1 GCA_012032975.1 Caldilineaceae bacterium
TGCTCAGGTTTTGCGGCATGTCGCCAGCCACATCCACCACATTCAGATGCAGTTTGGCCTCCACAATCGTCGCGCCGGCCGGGATCACCGACAGGTCGAAGCTCACAAAGCTGCGTTTCGTGGCGGCAACTTGCAGCTGCTGGCCATCGTGGTTTTGGGCAGGATCGTCGTCGTTGACATAGGCGTCTTGCTGCGCATCCAGCGTCACGGTCACGGCCACCGGTGCGGCGTGGGCTTGGCTGACCATGGCCAGCAGCAGCGCGATCAGCAATGTCAACGCACCGATGATTCTGGCGCTGTAGTCGGGTTTGACGTCGGTGTGGCTGCCGGTTTTACAGCCGGCGTTTTGATTCTGTTTCATCACGGTCTCCTTCGGTGGGAACAGGCCAATCCAGGCTCGATGTACAGATTGGCGAAAAAGAGCAGTTTCTTCTTCGCTGTCTATGGTTATCGGGGCTGCGATGCAAGGAGACCGGCCGGCTCTCCGCGCCATCGCACACCCAACCGGGGTGCTACAGGCAATCCTATCTGGCGATCAACGGCAGATAGAGTTGATGGTCGGCGAGCCAGCTGACCTGGTTGGACCTGGCCAATGCCGCGCCGAGGCCATCCTGTGCGATGACCACAAACTGTTGGGTCTCGCCAGGCGCCGGCAACGACGTGGCATAGGTCGTCTGGGTCAGCGGCAGCGCGGCCATCAGACGCCAGCCAACGTCATCGCTCTTCTTGGAAAGCAGCCAATATTCGGCTGCCTTCTCCTCGTCGGTTTCTGTCCAATTCAGTTCGAGGCCGGCGCTCGACTCCGCTGCGTTCGACTCCGCTGCGTTCGACTCTGTGGCGCTCGACTCTGTGGCGGTCAATTGAAGCGTATCGGTCAGGCCATCGGTCGCCAGCACAGGCGGGATGTAATGGCACCATTCGCCCACCGTGGGCGGCAGGGGCGCGGTGTACCAGGCGTCGATGAACTCGTCCCACTTGCCGTCGTCGACAAAGGCAAAGTTGGATGAAATCTCCACAGTCTGGCTCGGCTCGCGCCAGACAGCTGTCACTGGCGGGCTTTCGCCGTAGACGCTGGCCCGCCAGATAGTGCGGGTGGTCAAGTCGCGCTGCAACGGCGCCATGATCGTCAATGTGTCCTCATACTCCCAGGTCGTTTGGGGCGCCAGGTAGGGCTGACCGGTGTGAGAGCTGCTGCGCACGGCGGCCAGCGCGTCGATCAACGCTTGCGCCGCAGCGTGGACGCCATCCGCATCGCCGGCTCCAAACTCTCCCTGAAGATTCGCGGCGAAGGAACCGGCGCCCAACAGTTCGTCGGGCGGCCCCAATTCCAGGTTGCCGCTGCCGCACTGGGTCGTGTCCACAAATTGGCTATCCAGCGCCGCGCGCAAGATCGCCGCGTCGCCGCCATTGGCGAGCGCTTGCCTCAACTTGTCGCCCAGCGCGCTGACCGCTTCGGCAATCGTCCCGATGTCGCCAGCGTTCAGCCAGAAGATCACGTTGGGGTGATGCTCATCCAGCGCACTCTGATAGATCTGGATGATGGCCTGGGCCATCTCCTGTGCCGTGGCGTCGGGGGTAAACTGGGTCAGATATTGGTGATAGGCTGCGACCAGCCAGGCATAGTTGGGCGAAGCGATGAAGAGATCGGCGCTGTTGCGAACCTGGTAGAGTACATCCACATTGCCTTGAAAACATTGGTCAAAGAAGACAATGTCAAACGGATCTGCGCCGCCGTTGGTGGCCTTGCTCAACGCGTTGCCAAAGTCGAGCGTGCTCATGTAGCCGCCAGCGTCGGTGACATCGCCCGGTGTGTGCTCGATGCCTTTGGGCAGCGGCGGCAGACCGTCGGGCGTAGGGTTCACCGCTTCACCGGAAGCGTCCGCAACAAGCCATTCGAACTCTGGCAGAGGGCCTAAGCCGTGGCCCATCAGGCTGACCACGCTCTTGCTGGCGGGCGTCTGCTGACGCGCATGGGTCAAAAACCAGGCCAACACCTCTGGATCGGTGGTGTCCAGCTCGCCCACGCCCCATTGGCTTTGAACCGCATTCGTGCGCACGACCTGCCCCGCAGCGATCTCAAAAACAGAGGTATCGTTTTCGCCGCGGCCATCGGCCAACAGGAACGCCTTGACATTGGGATTGACCGACGTACCCTTCTGAATGCGGCGCACGACGCTCTCGATATAGGGCGAAAGATCGTTGTCGGCTGGAAAGTAGACCATCAGCAAGACCGGGTCCGTATTGGCCTGGCTGACGGCGACCAATGTGGCGTACTGGCTCCATTGCTCGGTCTGCAAGGGGCCAGTGGCCGGCGTGTGGGTGCGCACGCGGATGTAGTAAATCTTCCCCGGGTCGAGACCGTCGAGCAGATAGCCGTCGGCGTTCTTGTCCGCGGTCACACCGTGAACGGTGTAGACGCCATCGCGCGATGTGGCGACGCTCACCTCGTAGAAGCCGCCATCGCCAGTGTAGAGGATCGGCGTCCAATTCAGTTGAATGCTGTCCGCAGCAAAGGCGACCGGGGCGAGATGACGCGGTGGCACCGTCTGGGTGCTTGCCCAGTCCGGGTCGATTGCATTCAGGCAAGCGCGGGCCACGGCTCGTTCCGGCTGCAACTGATTGTGGCCCAGGTTGGCAGAGAGTACCGAGTCGGCCAGTTCGCAGATGGCCGGCGGCACATCGCCAGCCAGTTGATTGTCGGCCAGTTGCAACCCGGTCAGCCAGCTCAACTGGCCCAGGCTGGCAGGCAATGGGCCGCGCAAGTTGTTGCTTGCCAATTGCAGGCCGGTGACATGGCTGTCGCCACAGATCACGCCGTACCAGTTGCAGGGAAAGCGCTCGTCCACGCCGTTGAGCCAGTTGGTGCGCAGCTTCCAGGTGGGGCCGCCGGTGGCCACATAGAACGCGACCAGCGCCCTGCATTCGCTGGCAGGCACGGCGGTTGTCAGCGCACAATCTGCGGGCGCGTCGGGCTGCACAGCCTGCTGACCAACGACGCCGAGTTGCTTCGCGGGGGCTGCCGCGCTTGCGACAGTGGCACAGAACAGCAGACCCATCAAACAGAGCAGGAGGCCCGCCCCCATCTGAAAGGTTCGTCGTCGATCGGTTCGAGAACAATAATAGAACACGCGTCATCTCCTTTTGTGACTACGGCTCGTAGCACCATCATAGGATGGATGGCTTTGGCAAGCTGGCATCTTCCGGTTGTTTATCGGCTCAAATCGGCTCATATTTGGTGAAATCGACACAGACAGGGCATGATACTCTCATGCAGCATACGACACTCCCAACGTCTTTGGTCACGCAATCCGCGACAGGGTCAGAGTTCGACCGGCTTGTCAACGCGGCCTTCAAGGAGTACCACAGCGTGCTGGCGCTGGCCAGGTCTCCGCTGGCGCATATGGCGCTGGTCACGCCGCTGCTGGTGCTGGACGATGTTTCGCCCACCGCAGAGGAGCGCGGGCACGCGCTGCGGCTGGTGTTGGAATGGGCGGTGGCGCGGCTTGCGCCGGGAAGCGTGCGCTATCCAATCGGCGCCGACCGTCCCTACGACGACCCGACCTGGCGCGATCCCCATTGGTGGCGCTACAACATTCTGCGCCACCGTTATCTGGAACCGTTGCACCCGGACGAATTTGTGCAAGGAGGGCGCTTTACAGAAACGCTGCTGGCGCTGACCGGGATTCCCAGCGCCGACGCCTTCTTCGACGAGCGCAACCGCGCCATCCGCGAAGTCGCACGATGGCTGCACCAACAGACCAGCTCTGCCCAGGCAGATAGAGAACTCCAACAATTGGCGTTGGAACAAGTCTACCAGCCGCTGCAAAGCGATTCCACCGCGCTGGCCTTGCTGAGCATCGCCGCTACTTTTGACGATGTCTTCCCGCGCGCTCTGTTGCTCGAAATGGCCGCCGAGGAGCGGCTGGTCGATGTGAAAGAGACGCTGGCGCGTCTCACCGCGCGCCGCTTTCTGTTGATTGGCGACGGCGGGCTTAACCTGTGGCTGTCGCCGGTGCTGCGCACCTATGTCTATGCCCGGCAGGAGCAGCCCCATCGCCGTCAGCGTCATCTCCAGGTTGCCCGCTATTATCGTGGCCAGGCGGAATGGCTCCAAGCGGCTCGCCATTTTCAGCGCGCCGGCCGCCAGAAAGAGGCCGCGCGCCTCTTGCTGACCGAGGCCGACGAACTGATCAACGAACTTCAGCTCGACGAACTTTGCGAGACCATATTGGAGTTCAAGCGTGGTCAGCTTGACGCAGAGCTGTGGGTCGCGATCCAGATATTGCTCTGCGATCTGCTGAGCAAGGCGGGTCGCCAGGAGGAGGCGATTGCGGCCTGTCGCCGTGCGCTGGCCGCGACCGATGCAGCGGTGCAACAGGCGCGCCTGTTTCACCGCATGGGCAAGCTCTACGAAAAGCACAACCAACTTCACGCGCTGGGCTACTATCGGCAGGCGGCCGAACTCTTTCCAGCAGAGGGCGATGAATTGCCTGCGTTGCTCAAGGACCGGGCATGGCTGCACATCTTGCGCCAGGAGTGGACGTTGGCCGAGGCGGATCTGGCACAGGCGCTCGCCTCGACGCCTGCCGATGACCGCACAACGCGGGCCAGTGTTTTTGATGCACTCGCCAGCCTGCGTCGTCACCAGAAACGCTATGCCGAGGCGATCGAAAGTGCGCAGACCGCGCTGGTGCTGCGCGAGGCGGCCGGCGATCTCTTGCTGGTCGCGGCTTCCTCCAACAATTTGGGTTTGATCTACAACGACATGGGCGAATATGACCATGCCATCGCCGCGTTCGGGGAAGCCATGCAGACCTACCAAGCGCTGGGCAACCGCAGCCTGATCGCCGGCGCGTTGCTCAACATCGGCATGGCCAATCATCTGAATGCACGTCTGCCCGAAGCCGCCGATTCCTACCGAGCAAGCCTGGCGATCTGCCGCGAGATTGGACTGCCCCTGGTCGAAGTGCGCGCCCAGTACAACCTGGCCGAAAGTCTGGCTGAACTGGGCAAAGATGACGCAGCACGCCGACATTGGCAGGCGGGC
>JAAUPU010000324.1 GCA_012032975.1 Caldilineaceae bacterium
TTCGTAGAGGAGTATGGCGCTCGGCGGAGAAAAGTTGGATCAATCTCCACCGGTTCGATCATGAATCGATTGCCTAAGCGATCGATCAGATCTCACTCTCGGCGGGGGAGCTCGAATCACTTGCCGGGCCGCTCGAACAGCTCCTTCACCATGATCAGCTTCTGGATCTGGCTCGACCCTTCATAGATCTGGATGACCTTCGCATCGCGCATCAGCTTTTCCACTGGATACTCGCGGCTATAGCCGTTGCCCCCAAAGACCTGGACCGCGTCGGTTGCGTTTTGCATTGCAGCGTCGGCAGAAAAAGCTTTGGCCACTGCGGCCGACGTCGTATTCCTCAGCCCGTTGTCGACCTCCCAGGCCGCTCGCCACACGAGGCTGCGGGCAGCGTCAGCGCGTATCTTCATATCCGCCAAGATAAAGCCAACGCCCTGGAATTGTGAGATCGGCTTGCCAAAGGCCAAACGTTCGCCGGCATAGTTGACTGCCTCATCAAGCGCCCGGCGGGCCACGCCCGTGGCCGCGGCTGCAACGGGCGGTCGGCTCTTGTCGAAGACGCGCATGCCGATCATAAAGCCTTCGCCCTCTTTGCCCAGCAGATTTTCCTGCGGCACCTCGACATTTTCAAAGAAGACCATACAGGTTTGCGCGGCATGTTGGCCCATCTTCTCCAGCGGCTTGCTGGTGCTGACACCCGGCCAGTCGCGATTGACGATGAAGCAGCTCATACCCCGGTGACCGGCATCCGGATCTGTCTTGGCGAAAACGGTGAAATAGCTGGCGACGGGGCCATCGGTGATCCAGGTCTTGGCGCCGTTGAGGATATAGCTGCTCCCACGCTTGGCAGCGGTCGTCTTGATGCCTGCCACGTCGGAGCCTGCATCAGGCTCTGTCATGCAGTAAGCCATGACCAGGCCTTCCTCGGTCAAAGGCACGAAATAGCGCTCTTTCTGCTCATCCGTGCCGGCGATAAGGATGGGCAGCGCAGCCAGCTGGTTGAGCATCAACGCGGTTTCGATCCCCGAGCAGCCATAGGCAAGTTCTTCGGCCACGATACATTCTTCGAGTACGCTCGCACCCACACCGCCATATTCTTCGGGTATATTCAAGTTGACTAGCCCAACCTCACGCGCCTTATGGAAGATATCCCAGGGCCATTCGCCAGACTGATCATAATGCTCGGCCTTGGGTATGATCTCGTTGCGGGCAAAATCACGGGCGAGATTCTGCAACATCTTCTGGTCGCCCGCCAGGTCCAGTTGCAACCCGGCGCTGGCACTCTCGGTCATCGTAAGCATATCGGTCATCCTTTTTGAGCTAGAGATTCTCATTGGTCATGCAGAACCCGTGTCTGTTCGCAGGAATTGGGGAAAGGAGCTTCACCCTGCATTGAATCTATGCACCATTCTGGCATTGTTGCAGGCGCGTTTATAATGACGCCCTGTCGTCCGCGGCCAATCGCCACTCGGGGGCCTACTAGCAGAAACGGGATACCATGTCAACGCCAGAAGGATCGTTCCTGTACGCGGAAATCCACGAACAGCCCGAAGTGTTACAGACGTTGATCGATGTCGAACTTCCTGCAATCGACAGCCTGGCCAAGGCGGTTCGCAAGCGGGATGTGCATCACGTGATCATCGCCGGCCGCGGCACTTCGGACAACGCGGGTCGCTATGCGCAATATCTGCTCGGCGCGGTCAATCGGCTTCCCGTTGGGCTGGCCACGCCAAGCCTCTTCACCATCTATGATCGGCCTCCACGGATGCGCGATGCCCTGGTCATCGGCATCAGCCAGAGCGGCAAAAGCCCAGACATTGTGGCCGTACTGGACGAGGCGCGCCGGCAAGGCGCACTGACCGCGGCAATCACAAACTTTGGCGATTCGAACCTGGCGCGCAGCGCCGAACATGTGATCAATTTGCGGGTCGGGCTGGAGCGTTCACTGGCTGCCAGCAAGACATATACCGGTGAATTGCTTGCGATTGCTTTGCTTGGCGCGCTGCTGGCCGAGGATGGGCAGATGGTGGCCGAATTGCAGCAGGTGCCTGAAGCGGTTGCTCAGGTGCTGACGATCAACGACCACGTCGCGCATGTTGCGGAGCGCTATCGCTACATGCGCGACTGCGTGGTGATCGGACGAGGTTTTAACTACGCCAGCGCATTTGAACTGGCGCTCAAGCTCAAGGAACTGACCTACACCATCGCCGAGCCATACAGCAGCGCCGACTTTCTCCACGGTCCACTCGCCCTGATCGAGCATGGTTTCCCCGCCCTGGTGATCGCGCCAAAGGGCGCAGTCCTGCCAGAAATCCAATCCTTCCTCCGGGTGCTGCACGAACGCGGCGCGGAGACGGTTGTTATCAGCGATGATGCTGTGACACTGGAGATGGCGCGCATCCCACTGCCGTTGAAAGCATCTACACCCGAGTGGCTCTCGCCAATTACGGCCATCGTCCCGGGACAGTTGTTTGCCATGCACCTGGCCCACACACGAGATTATGACCCGGACCATCCGCGCGGGTTGAGGAAAGTCACCGAGACCCGCTAACCCGCCCGGCCACCCTACGCCAGTGGGACAAAACGAGCGCCGACCAGCTTGACGAGATCATTTACATCAAGCTCAAGATTTGCCCCCCGTTGGCCAGCACTCACCGCAATCGTCGCAAAAGAGCGTGCGCGTTCGTCCAGAAATATCCGAAAACCTCGATTGACCAGCGCCAACGGGCTGATACCGCCGGTCTGCAATCCGGTCAACGCCTCGGCCTGGTCATGGGTCGCCATTTTGACTTTTTTCGCCCGGACACCCTTGGCGAGTTGCCGCAAATCCAGACTCTCCGGCCCAGGTATCAGGACGAGCATTGGCTTGGCGCCAGGCTGTTCGTCGAGCACAACCAGCGTCTTGAACACTTGCTGAGCCGGAAGACCGATGGCTTCGGCCACTTCGGTCGCCGAGTGAATCCCAGAGTCATAGTCATACAGATGCACCACAAAGCTGACCCGTTTCTGCTCTAGAAATCGCGTGACGTTGTTCTTGAATTCCATGAGTCTTCCGTTCACATTCCATTGGTCTTCATCGGTAGATTTTGGCCCGAACAGACCGACGTTGGATCAGAACCTAGCACGTTGAGTACGAGGATAGGCTTGCTTTCAATGGATGAATTCGCCCTGTGCATGTCCGAGTTTCGCTGGCTACTCGTCCCAATTTTGGTAGCCACACTCCTGCTTGGCGGCTGGATCGGCGGCATCTGGCGGAACCGCCGACGACAACAGACCATGTTTGCCATGCTGGACAACAGCGTGCGTGGCCACCTCGTCGTACATGCGCTTTCCTTTGGCGGCGACTTCACTGCAAACATCGAGCCGGCGCCAGAACCATATGCGACGCTCTCTGTCGGGTCACGATTCTCATCGCCATTCAATCCGATCGGTTGCCTGCGGAGTCTGGTTGGGATCGGTGACAGTCACATCGCGGTCACCTGTACGCTGCCAACGCGTCCAAACGCCGAACTCATCTGGCACCGCGACCGCATCCCAGGTCATGCGCTGAGCATCAGCGGCAACCCGTCGCTCTGGGCGCGACGCGGTCTGGATGTCACGGGCAGCGAATACGTTGTGCGCGGTGCGAATACCTACGCGGTCGAACACTCTTTTGTCGAATTGCAGACGAGGTTCTCGCCACATCTGACAACCCTGAGTATCCAGCCGACCGGCCGGCCCATCTACACCTTGAGCTGGACTTGCGTGGCCTCAACGACGATCTGATTCCGATGCTGATCGCATTGGTTCGGGCAGCCGGTCGAGCGGCGCTGGTCCGCTAGTGGATACATGCAGAATCACTCTGGTCAACTACGAATGACACGGGTTACAGAGCGGTCAACACGTGTAATCCGTGGCTTGGTCACAGAGCAGGCTGAATGGTGACTTCTGGGCAAATAAAAAACTGAGCGTGCAAATCACGCTCAGTTTTTCTTTTCTAGAGGCAAAGCGGAAGATCAGTTGCTTCGCGCCACATCAGATGGGAAGGTAACGACGATGTTTGCCTGCGCAGCTTGCACAGCGGGCAACAGATTTTCGACCATCGCGATGATCTCACCTGCGTTCATGCCCTGGTCGCTCAACTGGTCCCACAGCCCCATCTGACCGGCCAGATCCATGACGTGGATCAATTCGCCGTTTGCCCAGCCCACATAGGGCAGGTCGGCGCCATTGATGGAGATATGAATGCCGTCCGGATCGGTGTAGAGACTCACTTCCGATACGTTGGCGTCCATTGCGCTCTGGATCATATCGGGTTGCAGGCGAAGGGCGCCCCACGGCAAGCCAGTCAGGTTGGTCCATTCAGTGTCGGTCAGATCACCGACGCGCCAACTGCCGTCGGCGTCATACTGGACGGGCAGCTTGACCTGGGGCGGGGTGCCGACCGCAGCCAAGAAGTCCGCCTGGGTCTGCTGTGAGCGGGCGGCTGCCGTTCCTTCACCGACCACATAGGTGGGAATGACTGCTGCACCCTCTGTAACCGGAAAACGCAGGACCGCGCCGACGCCCAAGTTGGTGATCAAGGGCAGCAACTTTTCCAACATCGGCAGACCAACGCCGATCGAATCCATGGTCTCCGCAGTCGCGATCAACGACGACCCATCCCAGACCAACGAGGGGATCGGCTGACCGTTGACCAGCAGGAGCACGCCGGAGGGCAGATTGCTGACCTGGAAGTGCTGGATGTTGCTATTCTTCAGAAATGCGACGGTTTCCGGCGGGAAGCTAATCGCTTCCAAGCCGGCGGCGCCCAACGAGGCAGAAAGTTCGGCCAGGGGAACATTGCCCAGACTGGCCTGCCCGTCATCGTCAAAATCCATGACGATGGCTGGCATGTCCACAACAATGTCGTTCGGACCGGCCGCTTCGGCGGTCAATCCAGCGCCGGCGCGGGGGGCGCAAGTTTACGGTGAAACCGCGGTGGTATCGAGTGCAGGGCCCGCCGACGAGTCCCGTGCCGCCGGTCGCGGCCCGTCGTTGGTTGTTGTGCGTATAAACAC
>JAAUPU010000005.1 GCA_012032975.1 Caldilineaceae bacterium
CGAAGTCCACAGCGAAGCGGAGATCGAAGCTGTTTTGCCGCTTAAGCCGCGCGTTATCGGCGTCAATAATCGCAATCTAAAAACCTTTACCCTGTCGCTCGACACCACCTTTGACCTTGTCCCAGGTCTAGTCGACGGCAAGCGCGTCATCGTCCAGGGCTCGGCAAGGTCGGCTACTACGCCGCCCTCCGCCTGCAGCAGGCGGCGCGATTGGCCGATGTTGCGGCCGACAGTGGCGCCAGCGCAATCGTCGTGGGTCGGCCGCCTATCGCCGCGCTGCCACAGAAAGATGCTATCGCCGAGGACGCCCCGCAGAGAATCGCATCGCTGCGCGGCGATCTCTTTGGGCCACTGGCATTTTCACTGATGTACGAGGCGCTTGTGGCGGTGGTCGATCTCGATCTGCCTGCGTGCGCATTGATCGCATGTGGGGGGATCCATACCGAGGCACAGGCGCGTGCCGCACTGGTCGCGGGGGCCAGCGCGGTGCAGATCGACAGCGCGGTCTGGGTAGAGCCGGGGCTGCCTGGCCGGTTGGCGGAGGCGTTGAGGAGGTAGGGTGAGTGTGGCAGGGAGATTTCTACGCAAAGAGCGCCAATTGTCGGTAGGGCTGCCGGCCATCCAAAAGCAGATAGGGCACGGCTTTGGCTGCGGTTGCGGATGCCAAAGCATGAAGCTGCGCCACGTCGGTCAGCTTGCGAATTCCGCGGGCCTGGAGGATGGCGTCGGCTGCTTTGGGACCGATCCCAGGCACGCGCAGCAGCTCTAGCCGACTGGCTCGGTTCACCTCGACCGGGGCATCGCGCAGGTTTTTCTCGGCCCAAGCCTGTTTTGGATCGATGTCAAGAGGCAGCTTGGCCCCGCCGTCAAAGGCGAAATCTTCCACCTGCCAGCCATAATCGCGCAGCAGAAAGCCAGCCTGGTAGAGTCGAAACTCGCGAGTGAGCGACGACGCTGCCAAATTTTCGAAGGGCGTCTGGCTGACTGGATGAAATGAGGAGTAGTAGGCGCGCTTCAAACCCAATTGCTGGTAAAGCTTCTCGCTGGTCAGCAACAGTTCCAAGTCAGTGTCGCCCACTGCGCCGACCACGAACTGGGTCACGACGCTGCTACGAATGCCCTCACGCTCGCGCAACTGGCTGATCCACTGCAAACGCTGGATCAGTTCGTTCCAGTAATCCTTCTTGGGCGCCAGCGCGCGCAGACGAGACTCAGTCGCTCCTTCCAGGTTGACCGAAACACGATCCGCCAACTGCATTGCGCGGCGGATCTGGTCGTATTCTGCGCCGGGCATGATCTTGAGATGGATATAGCCACGATAGCGGTGCTTGCGCCGCAGGATCTCCGCTGTGTCGATGATCTTGTCCTGGGTCGTGACGCTGCCTTTGATGATCCCAGAGGAGAGGAACAGCCCGTCGACAACTTTGGCCCGCGCCAGACTCTGGAAGGTGGTTGCCATTTCGTCGGGCGAAAAGGTAATGCGTTGGGTCTTGTTGCGCCCGGCGCGGAAGGGGCAATAGAAACAATCCCGTTCGCACGCCGTCGTGATCATCGCCTTGAGCACAGGTTTCTTGCCGCTGGGCGTGCTTACCTGGGAATGCACGGCAACGGCTTGGGCGCACGCGAGGCCCCGGCGCCCTCCTCCATCGGCTGGCTACCCGCCGGCTCGAAGCGCAAGGCGTCGTCAAAGAGGCTCAATTTCTGAAAAGCGTCTGGCGCTATTCTAAAATTCATGATCAAGAGTATACGAACATTTGTTCTCTTTGTCAAAATAGAGGGGAGAATGCCCATGCGGGCTGTTCTACAACGAGTAAGCGAGGCGAGCGTGCGCGTCGACGGCGATGCGGTGTGTCAGATTGGCGCAGGCTTTCTGGTGCTGTTGGGCATCACCCACAGTGATGGAGAAGAAGAGGCCGCGCTCCTGGCGCGCAAGATCGTTGGGCTTCGGCTTTTCCA
The DNA here is from genome assembly GCA_012032975.1 of Caldilineaceae bacterium. The sequence continues at coordinate 1,957 of JAAUPU010000005.1, forward strand.
GGACACGGCTGGTAAAATGAATCTTGCCCTGGCGGATGTGGGCGGTGCGTTGCTGGTTGTCAGCCAGTTTACGCTCTATGGAAATGTGCGCAAGGGACGCCGACCCAGCTTCACCGATGCGGCCCGACCAGAGCAGGCAGAGCCGCTCTACCGACGTTTTTGCGAACTGCTTGCCGCCGAGGGCGCCGTCGTGCAGACGGGCGTCTTTCAAGCAGAGATGCAGGTCGCCCTGGTCAACGACGGCCCTGTGACCCTCTGGCTCGACACGGACGAATTACGCTAGCTGTTGTGTGAAAAGGAACGAGGAAAGATGTCAAAGACTAGCTATGTCTTGGCGGAAGAGCCTGCAGTGGATCTGGCCATTGCGGAGGCGTTTGCAAACGAGCTTGAAGAGTATATCGTGGGGGAGAATCTATACCGAACGATGATCGTGCGCACACCGCGCTGGGACGAAAACTTGCAGATGACCGGCGGCGATCTCTTGACCCGGCTGCGCCGTTTGCAAGGCGAGCGGGCTTTGCTCGCGCCGGAAGACGAGACGCGTCTGGATGCCGTTCAGAAGCTTGCGGAGACCACAATTTACAGCCTGCGCAGCCGTTTTCACCAGCGGCTTCAGCGCGAGGCCAAGGCCCGCTTGAGCAGTCTGAAGTGGTTTCTGGACGATTGCGCCCAGGACACCCGGCGCTGCCGCGTCGAGTTCCCTTTCGAGATGCGCAATCGTCAGCGCATTGAAGAGATTCTGCGCGAGGTGGGCGACGAACTGTCGCCGGAACTGCGAGAACAACTCACTGCGATTGACAAACGCATCCGCGGTCTGACCCACAGCGCACCCTTCATCTGGGATGAACGCCTAAAGGAGATCTTCCCACCCCATCCTTACTGGTATCTCTATGTGTTGCCGGCGTGAGCTGGACGTCAAGGATTCAGCCGGCGGATCACCTCGTCATGGATCGGACCAGCGGTCGCCACTGCGCCGCTGCCGCCGACCACGTCGTTGCCGTGCCAATCGGTGATCCTGCCGCCCGCTCCTTCGATGATGGGCACGAGCGCCATCAAATCCCAGTCGTTGAGGATCGGATCGGTCATGATATCGGCGCCCCCGGTGGCCACCAGATAGTAGCCGTGGCAATCGCCCCAGTTGTTATATCGTTGCACCTGCTGAGTAAGGCTTTCAAACGCAGGCCCATTTTGATGATTGAACACATTCCAGTGTGACGTATTCAGCAGGATCGCATCCTCCACCCGATCACAATGGCGCACGCGCACGGGCTTGCCATTGAGCCAGGTCGTATGCCCGTTGCCCACCAAAAAGTCATCCAGGATCGGGTGGTGGATCACGCCGAGAATTGGGCGACCGGCCTCCAACAGCGCGATCAACGTACCAAAAAGATAGCTGCCACTGACAAAGGCTTTGGTGCCGTCGATTGGATCGAGCACCCACTGATAGTCTGCGTACGGCTGCGTGTGGCCATATTCCTCCCCCAGTATCCCATCATCTGGAAATCGTGCGCCGATCATCTCGCGCATGACCTCCTCGGCTTTGGTATCGGCGATGGTGACCGGCGAGCGATCTTCTTTCAGATCGACCTGATAGTCGGCGCGAAAGTACTGTTTGATGATGGCGGCGCTGGCATCCGCCAATTGCCGTGTAAAGGCGATCAATTCCTCAGAGTCAACCCAATGGGTGTTGGCTAGACGTTGCGATGTCAAGGGTCAGTCGGCTCCGTTTCCAGCGAAACGCTGACGCTGGCTGGTTGATCGAAGTATTCGCCGATCTGCGCGAGCTTCTCTTCGTCGAGCATTGTCTGGCAGAAATACCAAAGATGCTTCGGCAAATTGGCGCCGTAGGCCAGCGCACGTCCTTGGAGCCGACTGAGCCGAAAGTTGGAGATGGCGGATGTCATTTCATTGCGGACGGCCCAGCCCAAACCAGCCAGGTAGAAGACTGTCCAATCGGACCCTTCTGAATCTCGAATTGCCTCCAACACTGCGCCCAACGCGGCGCCCTCTTTGTCACCCAAATAATAGTTGGCCAGCAGATACTCGAAAGTCTCGGTCTCCATCTTCTTGGCTTTCGCCGCCACGCTCCACTCGCGTTCGGCCGCGCTCTTGTCGCCTCGGTTGTGGAGCGAGATACCGCGCCACAGATGCACCCGAGTCGGATGTTCCTGATCCTTGACCAGCAAGGGCAACGCGGCTTCGTCCTGGCCAGCGCGGATCAGACGGGTGTAAGCAAACTGGGGACTTCGCGCTTGTAGTCCATCCAGCGCCATCGCCTGCTGGTACGCATCGATACCCTCTTGCCATTGCCGCCGGTGGAATGAGAGCGCCGCCTGCAACGTCAGCACTTGGGCCCGATCCTCGTTTGCATCCGAGGATTGATCGTCCGCGTGCCACTTTTCGTCTACCATCGCTCGCATCTGATCCAACACGGTCTCGGCCTCATCCGATCTGTCCACCTCCATATATTCGCTCGCGATGCGCGCCCACAGACCCAGTCCCTCCCGAGACTCGGCCATGCTGCGCAGGATTGCAATGCCCTCGTCAATCCGGCCAGCCATGAGAAGCATCTCACCTTCGCGATGCTGCCAGGCCACAGCGTTTTCCGCATCAAACTCCTGGAGAAGCTGGATGATCGATATTGATTCATCGTATCGACCGCGCATGGCGAAGTAGCTCTGTAGATCGCTGGCCGCGATGCGCAGTATTCGATCCAGCCTGCCATCGCTGGCCGCGCGCAGGTTCGCCGCCATCGCGGTGAGACGGGTGACAAGCTTTTCGTAAATGGGGATGGCCTTGTCGTTCTGGTTGGTGGCCAACATCTGCGCTTGATCCAGCAGGTCTTCCCAACTGCCCTTGATCGCCGGCAGGCTTCCCGCATCGTTATTGCTCATCGTCAGCTCCTTACCTTTATGGTCTCCATGACTTCAACAGCGCTCCAGTCACTTGCTTGAACATGAAAGATCAGGCTCCTGATGGAAGCCTGATCTGTAGAACGTTCCAACTGCAAACCGCTCGACCTCTAGCCGTCGATCTCGCGTTTCACTGTGGAAAGCAGCGTGTCGGCCCGCAGTTCCGGCAGATTGTAGCAGGCGCCGCCCAGCGCGATGGCCAGCTTCTGGGCCAGCCCACGGTCGAAGGCCGCATGTTCCATGTTGACGACGATGGAGCGCATCTGCGCCTGCTCGAAGAGATCTGCGATGCGGTTCGACTCTTCCTGGGCTGGCATACCGGTCATGCTCACGTTGCCTGCACCATCGGTCAACAGGATCATCAACGGACGCTGTTCGGAATCGCGGCGGCGGGCGTTTTCAAGCACCTGCCAGGCCAAGTAGAGGCCGCTGCTCAACGGTGTCTTGCCGCCGACGGGCAGATCTTGCAGCGCCTTCTGGGCGAGATCGACGCTGTTGGTGGGCGGCAGCACCAGCCGCGCCCGGTCACGCTGAAAGACGATCAGCCCCACCTGGTCGCGTCGCTGGTACGCATCGACGAGCAGGCTGAAGATCGCGCCTTGGTAGCTTCCATACGTTCGCTCGCGGCCATGGACCAACTGGCGTCCACCACGAACAGGATCAGATTGCCGGTGCGCCGCACGCGCACTTTGCGCTGCAAGTCCGACTTGTGGAGCTTGAGCGCAAGGTCGTTGGTCTCTGTCTCGTGGCGCTGGCGTTGATAGGGCGCAGCTGCGCGCAGCGTGGCGTCGAATGCGATGTCCTCGGGTCGGCTGCCGGCGGGACGCGCTTTGATATAGCGTCCACGCTTGCGTTCCGTACGCGTGTACGAGCGCTTGCCGGCCCGTTCGCGGGTCATCTTGTCCAGAGGCGTGTCGAAGCGTTTGGCCTCGAAAGTGTCTCCGACCTGAATTGGCTTGCGAGCGCCCTTGTCGTCGCCGGGCGATGAGCTTTGCTGGGGCGATGAGTCTGGCTGGGCGACGCCGCCTTCGCCAGCTTCGGCGGCATCGCTCACATCAGACTCATCGCCCTCTATGCTTTTTTTTGGTCTGCCGATGCGCTTCCGTCTGCCTCGACCGTCTCTTCATCCTCGCCGGTAGCTTCTTCAGCCTCGGCGCGCGCTGGCGCATATTGGTCTGGAGCTGGTCTGGATTCAAGGCTGAATCCTGGAAAGGCTGCTTCTTCATGCGATGGGGCAACGCCAACTCGGCGGCCAAGAGGATGTCGCGGTCGTTGATCTCCAGACGCCCGTCGTAGGCGGCCTGTGCGCGCGCTGTGCGCAGGATCACGATGTCGGCGCGGTGGCCGTCTACCTTGAAGCTGGAAGTCAAGGCGGCGATGGTGTAGAGGTCTTTGTCGCTGTACTTGACCAAGTCGTAACGCTGCCGTGCGCCGATGATGCGGTCGCTCTCGTCGCTCTCTGCACGATCATAGGCTGCGGCAAAACCATCTGGATCCTGTTCAAAGTAGATGCGACGGCGCAAGATCTCGACGCGGTCGGTGGCATCGGTCAAGCCGACCACATCGACCGCATGGGCAAAACGGTCGAGCAATTGGGGGCGCAGGTCGCCTTCTTCTGGGTTCATCGAGCCGACCAGCACAAAACGCGCCGGGTGCTGAAAGCTGATACCCTCGCGCTCGACCACGTTGATCCCCATCGCGGCGCTGTCCAAGAGCAGGTCCACGACGTGGTCGTCAAGGAGGTTGACCTCATCGACATAGAGCACGCCCCGGTTGGCCGCGGCAGGATGCCCGGCTCGAAATGGCGCTCGCCGATCTGGATTGCCTTTTCGATGTCGAGGGTGCCGACGACCCGATCTTCGGTTGCGCTGACCGGCAAGTCGACGAAAGGCGTCGTACGGTAGACCGGGGGCAACTGACCTTCGTTGGCCATTCGTCTGCGGCACTCGTCGCAGAAGAGGTCTGGCCGGTTGGGGTCGCAGCTAAATCGGCAATTCTCCACGACCTCCAGGCTGGGCAGGAGCGCAGCCAACGCACGGGCCGCGGTGGACTTGGCCGTGCCTCGCTCACCACGAATCAAGACGCCGCCGATCTGCGGGTTGATCGCGTTCAGGATCAAGGCGCGTTTCATGCGCTCTTGACCGACAATTGCGGTAAAAGGATAAGTTAGTCGCATGTCGAGTCCTTCGATCGTTGGTTTCGGCGTGCTCATCGATATCCAACAAGATCCCAGCAACCAGCCGAAAGTTGTCGCCAGCGCCGTCCAGCCCTTTCGGCCTGGGACCGAAGCCTTCGAAACGCGATCCTGTTGCAATGGCAGCAAGGGCGAAGCGTGCTTCGCCCTTGCCATCACCTCTGGTCCATTATATACGAGGGTAGACGGCGAAAACAAAAGATAGGTTGTAGTTTCGGTCTTGGCGCACTAAAATAGCCTTGTCCCTTAAAATGCCATCGGTGAAACTTTTGCTTGGGCGCTGCGTAATGCTAATCATCGACCGACGCAGAGGTTTCGGAAAGTCAATCGCCCCCTGGCAGAGAGATCGAACCAGAGAGATCGAGCCAGGCAGCGAGCCACCGGCAGCAGGCATTTGCCGCAACAAGCCGGAGAACATTGACGCAGGATCACATCGACGATGAATGAACAGGAAGACGTTTGGGTACGCGAGGCCTTGGCCGGCGACAAGAGATCATTCAGCCTGTTGGTCGAGGCCTATCAGCGACCGGTCTACAACCTGACCTATCGCATGTTGGGCAATGGGCCAGAGGCCGAGGACGCGGCGCAGGAGACCTTTCTGCGGGCCTACTCCCGGTTGAAGCAATATAATCCAGACCACAAGTTCAGCACATGGATTCTCTCCATCGCCAACCACTATTGTATCGACCTGTTGCGCAAACGACGGGTGACCTATATCTCCATCGACGACAATCCTGTGCTGGAAAATTTGGAAGGCAAAGCGCCGCGCCCCGAAACAGAGGCGTTGGCCGGCGAACACAGCGCAGAGGTCCAAGCACTCCTGGCCAAGCTGGAGCCCGACTACCGAACGCCATTGATCCTGCGCTATTGGGAAGAGTATAGCTACGACGAGATAGCCAACGCGATGGACCTGACTGTTTCTGCGGTCAAGAGCCGCCTCTTTCGGGCGCGCAAACAGATGGCCGAGTTGGTCCGCGAGAGTGCGGCCGCGGCCACGCCGCCCAATCCGGGTGGCGGCGCACGCGGCGATGTGCGCACAACTTCGGACGAGGGGCGTTTGACGCCGCCCATGTTTCAGGTTGCGCTTGCGCAGTTTTGACATCGCCGCACTTTCACAGCGGCGCACTTTGGACAGGGGCGAGGGTGGCGGTAGAAGTGAGTCAACCACCTGGTCGCCGGCAAATGAATTGCGAAGCGTATTCAGCGACCGCAAATGAGGATCGAAGAGATGATGGAACACATGACGAGCGATGTGAATGGGGCACACGCCAGAGAAGAGATACCGGGTGGCGGTTCTTCTTCGGATGAGCCGATTGTCTGGCCGGAGGCTGAGATGGTCGATACATTTACCATGTGGATGTCGCTTGCGCTGGATGGACTATTGAGCGACGACGAACGCCGTCAGTTTGAAGCCTGCCTTGTTCAACACCCCGAATTGGCTGATGAATGGGCCGATTGGCAAGAGCTGGACCAGGTTTTTACTGCCGCACCGCCGGTCGAACCCCAGAGTGGCTTTGTGCGGCAGTTTGAGGTGCGCTTGGCGCGCAAGGAACGGCGCCGCCGGCTCTGGATGGGTTCGCTCATCGGTGTGGCGGTCGTGCTGCTGTGGGGCAGCTTTGCCATCGGCGCGGTCTCTTTGAGCGCCTTTGTGATGTTTGCCCAACCGGATTGGCTCAGCCAATTGGTGCATAACATCGCCTATGTTTCGGTGACGGTGACCAACTGGTTTGCCAGCGCAGGCAGCGCGCTCGATTCGGTGCTGGCAACGCCCCAGGCCCGGAATTTTGCCATCGGCTATGCGGCGCTTGTTGCCACGGTGCTGATCCTCTGGACCCAGTTTCTGCACCGGAGCACGCGCCTGGTCGATGCGCCGGTCACCACGTGAACGCGCGGCTCGGACGGCTTGCCGATTCCACCCGCCGTCCACAATTCTGGTTGTTGTTTGGACGATCTGTAGGCTGATTTCGCCGGCAAGAATGAGGTGAAGTGTGAATTCTTTGAAAGTTCATGGACGTTGGTTGCTCGCCGCGACCCTTGTGTTGATCTTGTCGTGGACGGTCGTTTTTGCTGCGGAGGTGCAGGCTGGCAACGACCCGGACCGCGAGCAACCGAATGTGGCCCCCCGTCTTGGAGTTTCTGCGTCAAAACGGCGTCGCGGACTTGAACGCAAACCAGGTCTATCGCGATGATTTGACCGTTGAAGCCGGTCAAATCATCGAAGGGGACGTGATCGTCTACAGCGGCAATGCGGATATCGAGAGCGGCGGAGCTGTCCGCGGCGATCTGGTCGTCTACAGCGGCGATATTGAGATCGAAAGCGGCGCAAACGTCAGCGGCGATGTCGCTGCATTCAGCGGCGATATCGATGTGGCGGGAACGGTTGAAGGTTCGATTGCCTCCTGGAGCGGCGACGTGACCCTGTCCGATTCTGCCTACGTTGGCGGTGACATCAGTGTCTTGAGCGGAGAGATCGACAAGGAGCAGAGCGCCTATATTGGCGGGAACCTGGTCCAAGGCCCCAGCTTCAAGCTGCCGATGCCCAGGGCCGGCGCATTTTCGTTCAACCTGACGCCAGATGGCGAAGCCTCACCTCTGGTTCAACTTCAGAGGGGTGCGCCGAGCTTTGCCCAACGGCTGGCGGCCCTTGTGGGGCGCGTCGTGCTGGCGATGGTCATCACGGTGGTGGTTGCGCTGTTGGCCGCCGGTCTGATCGCGGTGCGGCCCACTCTGGTCGAAACTGTCAAATCGACGATGGTCGCACAGACGGCATTGAGCTTTGCCGTTGGACTGGTGACCAACCTAGTCTTGCTCTTTCTGACCGGCATTCTGGTGATCACCATCTGTCTCTCACCGCTGGCATTGGCGCCGATCCTGATCTTGCTGGCGCTGAACCTGGCCGGTTGGACCGCGCTCTCCAAAGAAGTGGGTCAACGGCTGGTGGATTACAGCCATGCGCCCGTTCAGCCGGTGGTAGCCACGGCATTGGGAGCGTTGGTGGTGACCGGCGTGCCGACGCTGCTCTGGTCTTTTGGTGGCTGCTTCCGCTTCATGGCCTTTGTCACCGTGCTCCTGGTTGCCTCGGCGGGTGCAGGCGCAGTGCTGCTGCCCTGGCTCAATCGCCAGCGCGCCTTGACCGCAGGTGACGCAGCGGATCTGAATGATGGCGAAGCAGTCGCGACGGCAAAACCGCAAACGGCTGTTGTTGCGGCAACGGCGACAGGTGTGGCTGCGGCCACGACCGCGGGGGCGGATGATCGCAGCAGTGGCTCTGACACCTCTGAAACATCGGAAGTCGCGGAAGATCAACGGTCGGAGAAGATCGAAAGCGAGGCGGCCTTTGAGGATGGGCCTGATCTCGATGTGGTCGAGGAGACCGACCTGATGACCGAGCTACCGGCTGCCGCTCCGCTGGCGACTACGGAAACCAACGAACCAGCCATTACCCAGGCTGCCGGCGGCGACGACGACTTCACGCAGATCAGCGGAATCGGCCCTGCCTTCGAACGGCGGTTGAAGGCCGCGAACGTGCGCACCTATGCCGCACTGGCCTCGTTGCCCGCTTCGGAACTGGCCGACATCCTCGGCTGGAGTATGGAACGGGTGGAGCGCGAAATGCTGTTGGGACAGGCAGCGGAGCTTGCCAACACCGGGTAGCGCAGGATTGATTTCACAACGACGAGGGCCTTGCAAAAGATTGCAAGGCCCTCGTTTTTTTATTCCCCGTCACGGCAAGCCTGCCAGTTGCTCACAGGAACTTACGGCGTCAGATCATCCAACATCGTCTGGGCTGCCTCGCGTAGATCAGCGCTGTCCGTCTGGGCAATAGCTTGCTCCAGGTCTGCAACGGCCAACTCGAATTCGCCCTGGTTGCGATAGGCCGCGCCGCGATTGAAATAGGCAATGGCCAGTGTCGGGTCCAGTTCCAGCGCGGTGGTCTGATCCGCGATGGCTTCCTCGCTTTGGCCGAGGGCGGCGCGCGCGCTGCCGCGGTTGACGTAGCCAATGGCAAGCTCTGGCTCCAGTTCGAGCAACCTGTCCAGATCTCTCAGCGCGCGGTCGAATTCTGCCTGTTGGCTGTAGAGATTGCCGCGCATGAAGTAGGCCGCCGCGAAATCTGGCTCCAGCCTGATGGCGCTGTTGTAATCGGCCAGTGCTTTCTCCGATTCTGACGCATCCCGATAAAGATTTCCCCGGTTGAGATAGGCCGCGGCAAAGTCGGGGTCCAATTCGATAGCGCGGTCAAAATCGGCCAGAGCCACGTCGTCTTCGTCCTGATTTAGATAGGCGTTGCCCCGGCTGAAGTAGGCAGCCGCCAGGTTGGGGTCCATTTCGATGGCCAGACTGTAGTTGGCAATGGCCTGGTCTGCATCTCCCTGTGCGCTGAAGGCGTTGCCCTGGTTGAGATAGACTGTTGCCGATTCCGGGCTGAGTTCGATGGCCCGGGCATAGTCGGCAATCGCGGCGTCGTAGTCGCCCAAATTCTCGTAGATTCGACCCCGACTGTTGTAGGCGGAGGTGAACTGGGGGTCGAGTGCGATGGCGGCGTCGTAATCGGCCAGCGCCGACTGGTTGTCGCCCAGGTTTTGGTGCGCGTTGGCGCGGTTGATGTAGACGCTGGTCAGGGTTGGATTCAGGTCAAGCGCGCTGTCGAAATCGGCCAGGGCCGCTTGGTAGTCGCCCGCGGCTACATAGACATTGCCGCGGCTGAGGTAGTTCACGGCAGATTCTGGCTCCAGCTCGATCGCCCGCGCATAGTCGGCGATTGCCGCGTCAAAGTCCTCTTCTTCCTCCCACATGCGGGCGCGACTGGTGTAGGCTGCGCTGAGGGTGGGGTCGAGATCGATGGCTCTGTTGTAATCCGCGCGTGCGCGGCGTGTGTCGCCCTGTGCCAGATAGCCATTGGCGCGACTGAGGTAGGCAGACGCCGATGCCGGATCCAGCTTGATCGCCGATGCATAGTGCCGGATCGCGTTTCTGGCGTTGCCCTGTGCCAGAACCACATTGCCCAAGTTGATGTAGGTGGCCGCGCTGCGCGAGTCGAGCGCAATGGCCCTCGTATAGTCTTCCTCGGCAGCGGCATAGTCACCCTGGTTTTCATAGATGCGCCCGCGAGTCGTGAAAGAGGTGGCGGACTTGGGGTCCAGCTCGATAGCCAGCGACAGGTCGGCCAGCGCCTGCTCCACTTCGCCCAGGTTGCTATAGGCGTTTCCCCGGTTGCTGTAGGCGTTGACGTTGGTGGGGTCCAATTCCAGGGTGGTCGTGAAATCGGCGATGGCCTCATCGTAGTCGCCGCGACTGTTGTAGATGGCGGCCCGATTGTTGTAAGCGACGGTCATCAGCGGGTCCAATTCGATGGCTCGACTCAGGTCATCCAGCGCGGCGTCGAAATCTTCCAGATTGCGGTGGGCGTTGCCGCGACTGTTATAGGCATTGGCGTTCTCTGGCTCCAGTTCGATGATGCGGCTGAAGTCCGCCATGGCCAGCGCAAACTCACCCTCCTCCTCATATAGATTGCCGCGGTTCGTGTAGGCCACGATCAACAGGGGGTCGATCTCGATGGCGGCCGAGAAATCTGCGAGCGCCTCTTCGGTGTCGCCGTTTGCCAAATGCAGCGTACCGCGGCTGGTATAGGCGTTGACATTCTCCGGGTTGAGCTTGATCGCGGCGGTATAGTCTGCCAGCGCACGACGGACATCGTCCAGTGCGGCATAGGTGCGGCCCCGTTCGTAAACCAGGTCGTCATCATCGGGCAACAGGGAGATGGCCTTGGTCAAACTGGCGATGGCCTCTCTGCTGTTGCCCTGGGCCAGGAAGAGTGCGCCCCGACTTAGATAGGCCGCGGTGAGTTCAGGATCCAGGTCGATGGCGCTTTCCAGATCCTCCAGCGCCAGGTCGTACTCTTCCAGCGCCAGGTACGCGCGCCCCCGGTTGAGCCAGACGGCGGCAAGTTCTGGGTTCAATTCCAGGGCCAAGTCATAGTCGGCAATGGCCAGCTCATAATCGCCAGCGTCGGCATAGTCCAGCCCGCGATTGTAATAACCCGTAGCGCTGACCGGCGTCTCGTCAGTTTCGCTTGCTCCATCGGCCTGCACCGCGGCCTGGTCTGCTTCCAGACCGACCGGCCCAATCAACGGCGCGCAACCCGCGCTGATGAAGAGCCAGCAGCAGGTCGTGAGCAGGGTCCATCGAATGTGATTTGGCATAAATTCCACTGTCCTTACTGTTTCAAGAGTTGGCCAGACAGGGTGACGATCAGCCGTCTCGCGCTGCCGTGGGTGCGATGTTCGCACAGGTAGATTCCCTGCCAGACGCCCAGGTTCATCTGACCATTGGTCACGGGGATCGTCAGGCTGCTGCCAAGCAGCACAGCCTTCAAGTGAGCGGGCATGTCGTCCGGGCCTTCGTAGGTATGGGTGTAGTAGGGGGCATTTTCAGGGGCGAGCCGGTCGAAAAAGGTCTCCATATCAACCCGCACCTCAGGATCGGCGTTCTCGCTGATGGCCAGCGAGGCCGATGTGTGCTGGATAAAGAGGTGCATCAACCCTACCGCCAAGCCGCGAACTTCGGGCAGGTCGGCAAGCACCTCGTTGGTGATGAGGTGAAATCCCCGCGCTCTAGGCGTCAATCTGATCTCTCGTTGGGTCCAGACCACCTCTGTCCTCCCGCATTTGACCCGACCCCAGCTCGCAAGGGTTGAGCCATCGGATCCGTTCTTTGCGTGATCGTCCGCGCGACGTTCTACGCAGCGCGCAGATGCCCACCCCTGCCTGGGTGACCTATGTTCTAAGACGTGAAAAGGGCGGTTCTAGGTACGGTGATCCGTGGCGTGGGCCGCTGTTCAGGCGTGATCTGCACGACCGGCGCACCCCTGGGTTTGGCCGGGGTCTGACCGAGATCAGCGGGAAGACGATGCTGGCTTGCGGAGCAGATACCAACGACAGGGCTGGCGTTGCGGTTCGGCCTGTACCACCTCCACGATCTCCAGCGCAGGTGTGAAGAGTCGAGCGCATTCGTCTGGCTCCAGCCCGCGCAGGCTCCGCTCGTCTGTCGCGTCTGTCGCGTCTGACGCGTCGGTGGTTGCCGTGGAGTCGGGCGCCTCAGGAAGCCGGTCGAAGGCATAGAGATGGTAATGGCCGCCTGGCGCAAGGTTGGCGATGACGCTGAGCGCGTAGCCCTGGCGTGCCGACGGGTCAATGCCGTGCAGACAGCCGATGTCCAGGATGTAGACCGCATCCAGCCCGGCAATGGGAAGCCGAGTCACATCGGCCTGCACGAAAGATGCATGGGTCGCGAGCGGGCTGCTTTCGGCTGCCACGCGTTGCCTGCCTAGTTGCAGCGCAGTGCCGGCGAGGTCAACCCCCACGGCTTGCAGGCCGCGCCGGGCCAGAAAGACGACATTCGTACCGGCGCCACAACCCAGGTCGAGCGCCCGGTCGCCGGCCACAATCGGGCGCTCCGCCCAAAAGGCTTCCACCTCCGGCGGCGTGATGCGTGTATCCCAGGGCGTGTTGCCTTGGGCATAATGATCCTCCCAACGCAGTCGGTTGGGCGACGGGCTTGCGATGTTCATTGGGTCATACTCACTTTCGACAGGCAGGCAGGGGAAATTTCGGCCAGTATATCACAGCGGGTGGGTCGGGATTTGTGTGTGGCAGAAATGGGTGTTGATGGGGCTGTACGGATTGGGTGCAGATCGGCGCTTGGTGGCGCATGATTGCTTTGCAGTTGCTCCGTTCTCATCTTATACTTTTCTCCAACGGCAGCAGCCTGTGCGCGGTGGAATCTGTCCGCGACGGGGGGCTGTCGCCGCAATCCCAAGCTGAACTTATCGTCCATCGACACAGAGCCTGGCTTGTAGTCGCCGGTTGTCCGATCACCTTCGCCGTAGCTTGGCCTGGGTGACCGTCTGCCTATCGGCGTCCCAAAGCCCCAACCACAGGGAGACACCCGTGAGTGCAAAACGCAGATCCAAGAGCCGAATTGGAACACCAGCAACCCCAGAAGTGACCGTGATCGGATTTGGCCGCCGCCTTGGCGCGGCCGCCGTTGGATGGGCTGTTCGTCTTTTTCGTTTGGTCTTTTTCTGTCGCCTTCGCCGTCGGCTTTGTTGGGGTGGCTGATCGAGACGTTCAACCCCGACCGGCCGTTGCCCATGACCTCGATCACGCTTCTGAGCGTGTTGATCGTTTCGGTGCTCTATTTTGTGGTCGGCTGGGTCAAGATGGGCCAGACCATTGGCAAGGTGGTGATGGCGTCCGCGTGGCCAGCGCACGCGGCCACAATCCCACCTGGGGGGAAGCCATCGTTCGTTATTTTGGCTATCTGCTTAGCGGGGCGGCGCTCTCGTTGGGGTTTATCTGGATATCCCTGGATAGCAAGCGGCAGGGCTGGCATGACAAGATGGCGAACACCTATGTGGTCTCAGTGGACGAGAAATTTGCCGACGCTGGCGCGGTAAAGATCACACCCAGCGATCCAGGCCATGGCTGGTGGTGGATCTTCCTCTGGATCGCTGTAGCTTTGCTGGCGCCGGCCGCACTCTTCGCCGGTCTCTGGTTTCTCGGTCCAGTGGTTGCCGAATCGGTCGAGAGTTTGATCCGTGGCTGGGCGCAGTAAAGAGCAATTTGAACCCTCACGAACAAGGAGTACGCCAACATGAAGTTGTCTCGCGCACAGATCGGCGCTTATCACCAACAGGGATATCTTGTGGTCCCCGGATTATTTGATGCCGCCGAGGTCGATTTTTTTCAAGCAGCACTTTGAGACGATGCGGTTGCGGGATGCAGCAGAAGAGGAGAGTCGCCCCTCGCGCTTCGACCCCACTGATCCGCTGCACATCTATCCGCGCATCATGCAGCCCCATCGTCGCGACGCGGCCAGCCTTGGCCTGGTTGATCGACCCACGGCTAAACATCTGCATGACGGCCTTGCTTGGCGCAGAACCCTACGCAGTCCAGACCATGTTCTACTTCAAACCGCCCGGCGCGCGCGGCCAGGCGCTGCACCAGGACCAATATTACCTGCGGGTGCAGCCGGGCACCTGCATGGCGGCGTGGATGGCGGTGGACGATT
>JAAUPU010000325.1 GCA_012032975.1 Caldilineaceae bacterium
GCCGGTAAAGTTGTGCAAACGATGGACTCCGCTACCAGGAAGTTGATGATTTTCTGGTAGCGGAATTAAAGAGCATCCACGAAGTCGCGTGAAGTAGCATCACTTTAGATACGACAACGCTACTGCCTGATCTCTTTTCGCAACAGTTAGGGCTGCCATCTGCTGAAGAACGGTTTGGGAAAAATGGTCTATATGATCTGGCAGACGCCTGGAAAATTCGTTCACGCTATCCTTTTGACCGGTTGGCCGCGCTCAACAATATGATGGATCTATTCTTTGAACAGCTAAAACTCGAATCGACGAATCATAGGACGGCAGCCCATCATGCGCCAACGAGTTGACCAGCAACGAATCGAACTGTTTTTGCAGCAACCACCTCCTCCAGCGTCATCTGCTGCCCGGCGACGAAGGCTGCGGCGTAGACCGCCGGTTCCAGCGCGGCTTGGACGGTCGCCAGGGCGTCGTCGATATGAGGGCGCATCACCCCATTTCCGGGATAGTGAACGCGCCGGCGCACCTGTTCGGCCAGGCCAAAGAGCGTTGCCGCCTGCTCATATTGTTGTTGTACGACTGCCAGGCGCGCTGCCACCCAGAGACAATCGACAACTTCGGTACTCAGCCAGCGCACCTTGCTTTGATAGCGTATCCATTGGGCCTGCGCTTGGCCGGCCTGTGTAAGATCGCCTTCGGACAAGGCGATCTCCGCCAGATAGCCATAGGTGCGTGCCAGGAAAAAATTTGTTTTGTCGAGCCAACGTTGCAAATTATCATGCAGAATCTGGCGCGCCGTCGCCGTGTCGCCCAGATAGAAAGTGACAATACCGAGTTTCGGTTCCCAGTCACCTAAGCTCATATGATTGCCAATGACGATTGCAATTGCACGGCTTCCTGCAGCAACGTATGCGCCCATTTCAGGTCGCCGCGCAATAGCGCCAGATGGCCCAAAATGCCGAGTGGGAAAGCGATCATGTCACGATTACCCATGCGTTCAAAGAGGCGGAGACTCTGTGTCGCCAACTCCTCTGCCCGTGCATATTGACCGGTTTCATCGATCAGGCGGAAGGCATAGCGAAAATAGGTCATGGCGAGGAGATTTGTGCGGTCGGCAAAGAAACAATACTCGCTGCCTGGCCCCGGTAATCCCTCCGCTTGCTGAATCAAGGTAAGACAGAGGTCAAAGGCGCGGCTGGCCTCGCCGGCATCGGGTGTTGTGTTGGCAATATAGAACCAGGTGGCGGCGCGCAGCAGTGGCTCCTGGGAGGTCTGCTCCAACTGATTCAGTCATCGGCATAGGCTTCTACCCACGAGAAGGTATGGAGCGCACGCCAAAAGCGATAGAGCGTCAACAGCAGCGCCAGGCGCAATTCAGGAGCCAGTAGATGGCGGTGGGGCAACAATTGTTCCAGCCACTGGGCCATTTCGTACCAGCGGGCGCGAATATGCCAGGTGTGACAGAGCGCCACGCCCAGCCAGGCTGCCTCTGTGAATCGTTCTGTGTTGAGCGCCCACTGCCAGGCGGCGCGCAGATTGTCCTGCTCCGCTTCCAGTCGAGCAAACCAGACGATAGCCTCCGGCCCGCGCACCATCTGATCGGCGGTGCGCGCCAGATGGAGATAGGTGTTGAAGTGGCGCTGCCGGATTCGCTCCTCTGCGCCGCTGGCGGCAAGCTGCTCTGCGGCATATTGGCGCACCAATTCGTGGAAATGAAAACGTTGCTCACTGCTCTGCACCAACGATTTGTCCACCAGATCCAGAAGCAGATGGGTCAGGGCGGGGCTGTGTGGGGCTGGATTGCCGTTCACCCCCGCGGGATATAAACTCTCGTCAGCAGCCAGGACCTGGACCGCATCCGCTAAAGTCCAACCTCCCTGAAAGACGCTCACCCCGCGCAAGACGCGCTGTTCCTCTGGCGAAAGCAAACGCCAGGAGTGGTCGAAGAGCGCGCAGAGGCTGCGATGGCGTTCGGGCAGGTTGCGCAGTCTCGTCGTCAGGATGTCAAGACTCTGGCGCATTTGGCGGCTGATCTCCTGACAGGACATCATCCGCGCCCAACTGGCGGCCAGTTCAATCGCCAGGGGCATCCCCTCGGCCTGGCGACAGATAGCGGCAATCGCCACTTCCTGACCGTCGCTCCGAAAGCCCGGATGAACCCTCCGTGCGCTGCGCAGGAACAACTCTGCGACCTCGCTGGCTGCTCCTCCCTCCAACCCCAGACCGGCAATGGGGAGGAGCCATTCTTCCAGCAGGTGCAGCCGCTGGCGTGAGGTGACCAGCATTTTGCTGTGGGGGGCGCTGTGGAGCAGGCGCGCCATCGTTTCTGCTCCTTCCAACAGATGCTCGAAGTTATCCAAAATCAACAGCATCCGGCGCGGGCGAGATAGGCGCTGACCTGGACCAGCAGATCACTGCTGGTCGTTTCCATGCCCAAGCTTTGGGCAATGGCGACGAGCAGGAGTTCGGCTGTGCCCAAAAGAGGCGAGCGAGATAAAAACAGATGCCGTCGGGGAAAGGGCGCCGGGAATAGGGGCACGGATTGAGCATCCTGCGCGCGGCTTCGATGGCGAGGCTGGTCTTGCCAATGCCGCCGACGCCCAGCAAGGTCAGCAAGCGACAATCGGGGTTTGCCAGCAGATTTTCGATCTGCGCCAGTTCCACCTCTCGGCCGATCATAGGTGTGCGTTGGGGCGGAAGTGAGTGAAGGGGTGACAAGGTGACAGGGTGAAGGGGTGGTCTGTCTGTCCCCCAAGCACCTTGTCGCTCAGTCACCTTGTCACTGTTCCATCGTGTCACCCCTTGCCGAATTTCCTCCGCCAGCGCGGTGGTCGCTTCATCCGGTGCGACATCCAATTCGGTCGCCAGCAGATGGCGGCAGCTCTCGTACTGGGCCAGGGCCGCGCTGCGTTGGCCGGATTGAGCCAACAGGCGCATCAATTGGCGGTAGGTTGGTTCATGCAGTGGATCCAGGTGAAGCAGGCGCAGCGCGCTGGCAATCGCGCTCTCCAATTGGCCGCTTGTCGCCTCTTGGGTGATCAATTGCTGACAGGCAGTCAGCGCCAGAATGTGCAGCCGTTCCCGTTCCAGAAGCGCCCACTGCTCAAAAGCAGGACTCTCATCGAGATAGAAGCCGGCAAGAAATGGGCCCTGATAAAGCGCCGCGGCTGCGGCCAGATCGCCAGCGGCAAAGCGATCTTCAAAGTCCGCCACATCGAGGAGAACAGGCGCATCTGCTTTGAAGGCAAGCGTGTGACGGGTAATCAGAAGAAAAGGGTCGAAGTGCTGGCGCAGGCGATGAAGGGCCACGCGCAGATTGGCGCGCCCCTGTTTCTGGGTGCGTTCCGGCCACAATAGCTCAGCCAGCTGATCGCGCCCGACAGGTCGCCGCTGGCAGGCCAAGTAGAGAAGGAGCGCCTGCACCGTGCGCGCTTCAAAGGCCACTGGCTGTAGATTCGCCCCGACATGGACGGCGATCACACCAAAGGTTCGAATGCCTAAAGTTGCAGGCGATGCTGCATCCGCCGGAGCCATCACAGTGTCCCCCGGTCTGAATCTCTGAAATTTCGAGAGCTTTGGAACGATTTCGTAACGATCGCTCTCTATTATAGAAGCTACTCAGCGGCTCGACAACTGAAATTTGCGCTACCCAACCCAGTGGAACCGATTGCCCAAAGGAGGGATTCCTATGCCCACGCAGCTACCGCAAGTCACCCGCACGTATCAGAACCACACTCTGGACAGCACCCGCTGGCAGCAGTTCCAGCCACGCTCCGACGATATTGTCATCACCACCTCGATCAAATCGGGCACGACCTGGATGCAAGAGATTGTGCGCCAGTTGATCTTCAGCGGAGAATTGGCTGCACCCGAACGCGACAATATGGCCCTGTGGCAGGTTTCGCCCTGGCTGGAGTGGCCTGTTTTGCCGCGTGATGTCGCCCTGGGTACATTGGCGGCCCAACGACATCGGCGCTTTATTAAATCGCATCTCCCGCTGGATGGCTTGCTCTATTTTCCCCAGGTGAAGTACATCCTTGTGGGTCGTGATGCGCGCGATGTGGCGATGTCGCTGTGGAATCACTATGCAGAATTTAACGAGGGCGTCTTTGAAGGGACGAACAGCTTGCCAGAACGGGTCGGCGATCCCTTTCCTTTGCCGCCATCAGACATCCATGCCTTTTGGCAGGATTGGATTGGCCGCGGCTGGTTTGCGTGGGAAAGCGAGGGCTATCCCTTCTGGGGCAATCTCTCTCACACCCAAAGCTGGTGGCCCTATCGCATCTGCCCAACGTTCTCTTTGTCCATTACAACGACCTCAAGTCCGATCTGGCTGGAGAGATTCGCCGCATTGCTGGTTTTTTGGAGATTTCGCTGGACGACGACGCCTTGCTTTCGGTCTTGCAGGAGACTGGTTTACACGTCATGCGCGAGCGGGAGGACCGCCTGAACGATCAAATGCGGTTCAGTTGGAAGGAGGGCGCCAGGACTTTTTTCATAAAGGCACGAACGGCCGCTGGCGGGATGTGCTCTCGGCGGAGGAAGTGGCCCTATACGAGGAAAAAGCCGCGCTGATGCTGACGCCGGATTGCCGAGCCTGGCTGGAGCAGGGGCGGGTGGCGCTTTAGAAGTTCGACTTCTTCCGAGAAGTCGAACTTCTGATACGATCTATCCAAACATTCAGACGAAAGGTAGAGAGAGTATGAATTTCCCAGTAGTTCCCCAGCGCATGGCGCTCATCAACTGTACGCTGCAAAACATGTTTGTCGAAAATCCGAACCAGAACCGGCTTGCGCTGCTGGAGCGCATTAACCACTTTGCTGCGATCTGTCGTGAGGCGGGGATATTGGTCATCCACACCCGGCATGTAGTGCGCGTCGATGGCAGCAATACGGGCGTCCTCGGTGAGATCTATCCGCCGATGAATGAAGTCTTCAACTGCGACGCCCCAACCGCAGCCCTGCACCCGCGCCTGGTAGTTGACGCACATGACATCATTTTGGATATCCCCCGCTACGGCGCGTTTCATGGCACCGATC
>JAAUPU010000326.1 GCA_012032975.1 Caldilineaceae bacterium
TTCAAGCGCAAGTACCGAACACCGGCAGTCAACGCGCACGTACATCCAGACCTCCAACCACATGGGCACCCATCTGGACGCGCCGCGCCACTTTGTCACCAACGGCAAGACCATCGACCAACTCCCCCTGGACTGGCTTTACGGTGAAGGCGTGATCGTAGATCTTTCCGACCTGGACGAACTGGACATCTTCACACCGGAGATGATCGAGGAGCGCGTCGAAGTGCGCGAGGGCGACATCCTCTTTATCAACACGGGCTGGCACAAGTACAGTTTTCTTGCACCCGACGGCGACGAGGAGAAGTACATCCAGCGCCATCCGGGTCCACACCACAGCATCTGCGACTGGCTGCTGGCAAAGAAGATCCACGTCTGGGGCGTGGACATGATCTCGACCGACCACCCCATGAACCTGCCCATCGGTCGCTTCCTGGGGCCGGGGCGGGCTGGAGCATTGGCAGAAGTGCGCGCGCAGTGCGAGGAAAAGTTCGGCGGCTCCGACGCGGTGGACGAACTCTTCCCGCCCGAAGCCTACCAGTTGACCCACAACGCGCTCTTTCCCCACGACTGCGTACACGTCGAAAACATGGGTGGTCAGATCGGCGCGCCGGAGTTGCAGAACCGGCGGCTGACGTTGGGCGTCTTCCCGTGGCTCTTCAAGGGCGGCGAGGCGGCCTTCTGTCGCGCGGTGGCGTTCGTTGAGGAATAGACAGCGGTAATTTCTAGGAAGCGGGAGCCTTCTGGGCGCGAAGGAACACGATTGGGAAGAGCTCCTTCGTGAAACTCTGTGTCCCTCCATGACTCTCCATTTTCAGAGCGTGTCGATCCATTCCAACGGCGAGAGTCGTTCGATCCCGTCGATCTCGTCGAAATGCGGATCGACCGATAGGATGCGTTCAATGCCGTTGTTAAGCATCGTGGCGGCGTGAAGGGAATCACGTGCGGCGATATGCGCTGATGTAGCATGGAGAATAAGTGCAAGATTGAGGTCCGCTTGAACGACAGGCAGGACCTCTCCGACCAGACGAGAGAGTTCACGCGTCATCAAGATGGCATCCTCTCTGCGACCTCGTCGCGTGTAGAGGTGCAAGACCTCCTGCAACACTTCTACGCTCGTCACTGAGGGAAATTCGTCCCGCGCGATCACGCGTAGGATGTTGGCGCATGGTTCTTTGAGCGGATGTGGCACACCCACCGCGTACATCCAAACATTGGCGTCGATGAAAATGCGCCCATTCGCCACAGGTTATGCCCCGGATTCGTCGAAGTAGCTGCGGTCTGACATCTCTGCCTCGAGCACATCCCAGTCGTCGACAGGGAGATCGAGTGCGATCAGTTTCTCGACCGACCGCACGCGATCCTCGCTTATCTGGGCGTCCGCCGGTGTGAAATAGGTCTGGGCAATCGCTTCGCGAATCAGGCGACCAACGGAACTCTCGCGGCGAGAGGACAGTCGTTTGAGTTCCAGCCACTCGTCTTCAGCTATCAAGACCTGGACGCGCTTTGTCAGTGTGGCCATCTCACGCTCCAATGCTAATGTGCACATGTGCGTATTTACAATCACATGCGCATATTTTAGCACAAGCCGCTCGCCGTGTCGAGCAGACCTCATGGCGACATTGACTTTTCGATATCCATTCGATATGCTGCCCTCATGGAAATGACCATTTGGATCGACGATCAATACCTGAAAAAAGCCAAGGCTGAGACCATCCAACTTTACGTCAGTCTATCGGCCCTGATCGAACCGGCGCTGCGTCAGCGCTTGACCGACCCCGGGCGGACTCGCTTGGCCACCGTATCCGGCAACGGTCTTCAATCAGGCATCGACCTCGGCGGTTCAGCTCCACTTGTAGAGATCCTGCATGAGTTCGATGCGTCCTGTTTAGAACCCCAAGGGGCACCCGTCTCATGAAACCGGCGCCCTTTGATTATTTCGCGCCCCAATCCACCGACGAGGCACTGCATCTGCTGGCCGAGCATGGCTACGACGCCAAGTTGCTGGCCGGCGGGCAGAGCCTGATCCCGGCCATGAATTTTCGGCTGGCCCAGCCCGCGGCGCTCATCGACCTCAACTGCATTGATGAACTTGCTTTCGTCGAACCGACCGACGACGGCGGCGTGCGCATCGGCGCGATGACCCGCCAGAGCACGCTCGAACGCAGTGAGCTGATCCGCACGCGGGCGCCGTTGCTCCATGCGACTATGCCCCACATTGCCCACCGCCAGATCCGCAACCGAGGCACCCTCGGCGGCAGCCTGGCTCACGCCGATCCCGCTGCCGAGTTGCCGGTCGTGGCCGTTGCGCTGGCTGCGCATCTGCGTTTGCGCAGCCGCGCTGGCGAACGCTGGCTCTCCGCGGCCGACTGCTATGTCGGTCTCTTCACCACCGACCTGGCCGATGACGAAATGCTGGTCGAAATCGACCTGCCGCCCATGCCACCGCGGAGCGGCTGGTCCTTTCGCGAGATCGCGCGACGACGCGGGGATTACGCCATCGTGGGTGTCGCCGCGTTTGTCACGCTGGACGAGACGGGTCGCTGTAGCCAGGCCCGTCTGGTCTACCTGAGCGTGGGCGAGGGGCCGACGCAGGCATTCGCCGGCCAGCAATTGCTGACCGGCGAGACGCCGTCCGCCGAACTGATCGCCGCGGCGGCTGAAACAGCCGCGCACCAAGACATCGACCCGACGGGCGACATCCATGCCAGCATCGCCTTTCGTCGTCATCTGGCTGGCGTGCTGGGTCGTCAAGCCTTGACCGAAGCCTTTCTACGCGCGGAGCCAATTTGTGAGCGTTCATCAGATTTCGTTGACCGTCAACGGCAAGCCGGTCGAATGGGAGGTCGAAGCGCGCTTGTTGCTGAGCGACTTTCTGCGCCACGAGCTTGACTTGACCGGAACCCATGTGGGCTGCGAACACGGTTCGTGCGGCGCATGCACCGTGTTGATGGATGGCCAGGCTGTGCGTTCTTGCATCCTGTTTGCCGTGCAGGCCAACGGCCACGCCCTGACCACAGTCGAAGGGCTGGCCGCCAGCAGCGCGCTGGCCGACCTGCATCCGATCCAGACTGCGTTCCGCGATGAACATGGGCTGCAATGTGGCTATTGCACGCCCGGCTTTCTGATGACGCTGATCCCGTTTCTGGAGGAGAATCCAAACCCCAGCGAAGCGGAGATTCGCGATGCGATCTCCGGCAACATCTGCCGCTGCACTGGCTATCAGAATATTGTCGATGCGGTGGTGTTGGTAACCCAAAGGACAAGGACGAATGAAGACGTCACGAGCGCGGCGTCATATTGATATGGAGGTTCGAACGTGCTGAAATCCGTTGAGGCCATGACCGATCAGAACGGTGTGCTGCGAATACTAGACTCGGTTGAACTGCCACGATTGCGCCGAGTCATCATCACCATTCTCGACGATGAACCGGATGAAGAGATGATGAATCTGGCTTTGCTAAGCGAACCGGCGCTCTCCGTGGATTGGCAGCGCCCCGAGGAGGACGAGGCATGGTCCCACTTGAGCCAGCTTCCATCGTTGTAATAGCTTTCCCATTTTCCGACTTGTCGGGTTCCAAGCTCCGACCAGCAGTCGTATTTGCGGACACGGGGCGAAACGATTGGCTATTATGCCAGATCACAAGCAACCCATACAGTGATCCGGCGGCAATTCGTTTGACAAACGACGAACTCCAAAAAGGTGAACTGCGTAGTGTGAGCTTCGCTCGTCCCCTAAAACTGTTCACGGCAAATGAAGCCCTCATTGCGAAACGAGTAGCCGTTCCGAAAGACGCTGCCTTCAAGGCGATACTGAAAGCAGCGATCTCAGGTCTTCAGAGCAATATGCCAGAATAGCCACTGCCGATCTATGATGACTACTCACTTCTGAGGACAACTGATCAAGTGCTCTGAAGACACCCGCCAGCCCGTTCGGCAACTAATCTCTCGGGGCAACCGCGCGTTTTCTTTTTCGCCGTTCTTTCGACCCGCCATGAAGGTTGGTTCGCTGAAGCCGTCCCTCAACTCGAATTGGTAAAGATCCTAAAAAATCAGACGCCAGGAAATGATGCATCGTGCAAGCTGAAGTAGTCATTTGCGGCGCCGGCATCGCAGGCGTCGCCACCGCCTACTACCTGGGAGTACGCCACAACCTGTGGAATGTCGCGCTGGTCGATCCCGCTCCCCCGCTGAGCCAGACCAACAGCAAAGTCCGGCGAGAACTATCGCGACTGGTGGCCGCTGCCGGCGATGACGGAGTTCACCGGCCGTAGCATCGCGTTGATGGAAGAGATCGCACGATGGAGCGACAACGCGATCCAGATGCAGCCGCGCGGCTATCTCTACCTCTCGGCGTGTAGCGATGTCTCCAGTGCCGTCGACGCGATCTGCGCGCGCTATGCCGCCGCTGGGCCGATTCGCATCCACGATAGCGCATCCAATGGCTACGATCCAACGCCGACCGGCACGTTTGGCGAGCATCCGTCGGGCGCCGATCTGATCACCCATCGGCCCACCATTCAGAAACATTTTCCCCATCTCTCCGACCGGCTCACGCTTGCGTTGCACCCACGCCGCGCCGGCTGGCTGAGCGCGCAGCAGTTGGGCCAGCTCATGCTGGAACGGCTGCGCGCCGAGGGCGCGCGGCTTTTTCGTGGAAGCGTGATCGCCATCGAACAGGACGGGCACGGGGTTTCCGGCGTGCGCATCGCCCATGAAGACGGGGAAGCCACGCTTGGACGCGCAAGTTGGTCTTGGCTGCGGGGCCTTATCTCACGCACTGCGCCCGTCTCGCTGGCGTCGAACTGCCGGTTCGCTGTGTGCGCCAGCAGAAGATCGCGTTTCAGGATACACAAGAAATCGTGCCGCGGACTGCTCCGTTTACCATCTATATGGACAGCCAGCATGTGCCTTGGGATGACGCTGAACAGGCAGAGTTGGCCGCGGACCCCAGCCAACGGCATCTCTTGGACGAGCTGCCCGGCGGTCTTCATGTTCGTCCAGAAGGCGCGGCAGGCA
>JAAUPU010000327.1 GCA_012032975.1 Caldilineaceae bacterium
TCGTCCGATCTGCGCCGCCTGGCGTTGCACGGCGGCAGAGACGATCAGGCTGAACATGGTCGATGGTTCTTGCGAGAAGCCGATCACGATGGTGTCGCCACCATCGGCCAATTCCCATTCCCAGTTGTTGGCGGTGCTGTACTCGGTGGGATCGGGCCTGAAGTTCTCCAGGTTCAAACCCCAGGCTTCCGCTTCGGCACGTTGGAAGACGGGCAGAGAAATCATATCGTCGGCAAAATGTGTCTGCACGATGTCATAGAACTTGATGCGTTCCTCTCGCTCCAAAGTGTTGTTGGCCGCGACGATGGCATTGCTGGCCTCTTCGTTGCACCAGCCCATGTAGTTCTGGCCCTCCCAGTTGTTGCTGGGCAGCGGAACCTGGTTACAAGCGTAGAGCGTGCGACCGCTTGGGTCTGTCTGCCCAACCCAGGCGAAAGCGCCCAACTCGAAATCGCGGCGCTGAAGACCTGTCGAATCGCCAAACCACCAGGAAGCGGGTGTGTGTAGGCGAATGATCTGAATGCCACAACCGGCCAGGTTTTGCTCAGCCACGGCTGCCCAGGTCTGACGGAATTGGGCGGTCGTGGTCGTGAACTTCAGGCTCAGGGGGTCGCCGTCGGCGTTCTGACGAATGTCACCGCCTTCGGGTAGCGTCCAGCCAGCCTCATCCAAGAGGGCCATGCCAGCCTCTGGATCGTAGGCATAGTCTGTGTAGGGACCGCTGTAGGCCCAATGTGTCTTGGGTATCATGGTGTCCATACGCAACGTTGGTTTCACCTCGTCAGAGACATAAGGGTAGACAGAGGCAATCAACTCGTCGCGATTGATGCAGTGCGCGATGGCCTTGCGGACACGCTCGTCACTCAGGATCGGGTGGGGCGTCGTGTAGTCTTCCAAATCGACTTCAACGATCTGCGGCGCCGCGGCAGGGCCGGCTGGCGCCGAACTACAGGCCGCCATGACGACTCCAATAACCGCAATGGCGGCCAATAAAAAGAAACGGCTTCGAGACATTTTAGACTCCTTTTCGTTTGTCTGGAACTTGCATCAGTCTACAACGTGTTCCGCTACAAAATCATGGTTCGTACTCTGAAAACAGGGGTAGCTTTTCAACAACAAAGTTTACCTGGCAGCAGGCAGACGATTCCTTCGCCGCAACCTTCCCACACCAAAACCGATAGCGACCTGGACTGTCAAGCCAGAATAGCGCAGTTCGGTTCCGATCTTGTTGAGAAAAACCCTTGGGTTGATCGTGGAGCGATCGATTTACTCAAACAAGAAACAGGCGACATAGTGGCCATCGCCATAATCTTTGAAATCGGGATCCTTTTCTCGACAGATATCCATGACACGCGGACAACGCGTGGAGAAGTTGCAGCCTTGGGGCGGATTGGCCGGGCTTGGCACATCGCCTTCGAGGATGATGCGCTTGCGGGTGTTTTCGATCTGCGGATCGGGGATCGGCACGGCGGAGAGAAGCGCCTGGGTATAGGGATGCATGGGGTTGGCATAAAGCTCGTCACGGTCCGCCAGTTCGACAATCTTGCCCAGGTACATGACGGCGATGCGGTCGGAGATGTGCCGCACCACCGAGAGATCATGGGCGATAAAAGATAGGTCAGATTCAGATCTGATTGCAGGTCTTCGAGCAGGTTGATGATCTGCGCCTGAATCGATACATCGAGGGCAGAGATCGGTTCGTCTGCGACGATGAACGAAGGATTGACCGCGAGCGCGCGGGCGACGCCGATGCGCTGACGCTGACCACCCGAAAATTCATGGGGATAGCGATTGACAAAATAGGGGTTGAGACCGACAGTCTTCAGCAGATCCTGCACCCGCTCTTGCCGCTCCTTCTTGTTGTCCCCGATGCCGTGAACTTCCAGCGGTTCGCCGATGATGCTGCCCACCGTCATGCGCGGGTTGAGCGATGCGTAAGGATCTTGGAAGATCATCTGCATCCGCCGGCGCGTCTTGCGCAAATCTTCACCTTTGGTCAGGGTCAAGTCTTTGCCTTCAAAGAGGACATGTCCACCGGTAGGGCGATAGAGCTGCAGAATGGCGCGACCCGTCGTCGATTTGCCGCAGCCGGACTCGCCGACCAATCCCAACGTCTCGCCACGGATCAACGAGAAAGAGACGCCATCGACAGCTTTGATTGCACCCACCTGTTTCTGAAAGATGATCCCGCGTGTGATGGGGAAATGCATCTTCAGGTCGGTTACCTGTAACAGCGTCTCTGGTCCGCCATTTGTCTCGTTCATTGCGCAGCTTCTTCCTGAGTCTGTTTGTCCGTCTCTACAACCTGAATCGGTACGCCGGTGATGTCCACCCAACAGGCAGATCGATGTTCCGGCCCGACAGTCTCCAGCGACGGGTTCGCCGACCAACACTGATCGATGGCAAAGTCACAGCGAGGCGCAAAGGGGCACTGGGTCGGCATCTCCAGCAGATCTGGGGGCAGGCCGTCAATCGGAATGAGACGTTTTTGCCGCCCCAGATCCAACCGCGGAATCGAACGCAACAGCCCCAGCGTATACGGATGGCGTGGATTGGCATAGATTTCGCCTACCGGCGCTTCCTCGATGATAAACCCAGAGTACATCACGAGGACTCGCTCGGCCATCCCAGCCACGACGCCGAGATCATGGGTGATCCAGATAATCGCCATGCCCAACTCATCTTTCAGTCGATTGACCAGATCTACGATCTGCGCCTGAATCGTCACATCCAGTGCGGTGGTCGGCTCGTCGGCGATCAACAGTTGGGGGTCGCAGCTGAGACCCATGGCAATCATCACACGTTGACGCATGCCGCCGGAAAACTGATGGGGATAGTCGTCCAGTCGGGCGTCGGCGCCGGGGATACCCACGAGTTCAAGCAGTTGCACCGCACGCTTGCGCGCCTGATCCTTGTTCATGTTCAGGTGCAATTCCAACGACTCGGTGATCTGTCGGCCGATGGTCAACACCGGATTCAGCGATGTCATCGGATCCTGGAAGATCATGGCAATGCGGTTGCCGCGAATCTGGCGCAACTCGTCTTCTTTCAACGTCAGCAGGTCTTGGCCGTCAAACCAGACCTCGCCCTCCACAATCTTTCCCGGCGGTTGAGGGATCAAGCGGATCAACGACATCACGCCGACGCTTTTGCCACAGCCAGACTCACCTACAATCGCGACCGTCTCGCCGGAATTCACTGAGTATGAGATGCCGTTGACGGCGTGGACGATACCATCCTGCGTGAAGAACTGAGTTTTCAGATTCTTCACCTCCAAGAGTTTGCCCATTAAACTGTACTCCTTCGCATCAAGACTAGGCGTTCATCCACTGACATCAACGTGAAATGGTTGGCTGGCGCCGCCCGATCAGACGGCTCCTTATCGAAACTTATACCGGGTTATGTGTTTATCGAACGACGGCGTTCTTGGAATCTATGCCCAGACTCTATCCAAGTTGCTCCAGGGCGGAGTGCGCTCGATGCGAAAAGAATCCGGTTTCACAGAGCAGCTCATCTGCTTGGCTCATATTTCACCGTGCGATTCGACCGAGCGATGTGGTGGGTCAGCGATGAACCAGTTGGCTGACCGTGACAAGAATCGTAGCCACATTGACCCATTGTTGTCGTTGCGTGTCCGGGGCGACAGAGGACGAGCAATAACGCACCTACTCGACGATATCACTCGATGCAACCAATGTGTCAACCTGCCAGAGAAAACATAGTTGCCATCCTAGCAAAGTTTAATTGGCTTGTCAAACCGATTTGACAAAATGGGCATCTGAGCCACAGTCTCTAATCCCTGGCTAATCAACCGTGGCCAGCCAGGACCGCAGTTCGTCTATCTGCGCCAGGACCGCTCGACGACTCGTGCCGCCCAACGTATCGCGTCGTTCGACACTCCTCTCCATGTCCCACACTTCCACGGCATCCTCCTCAAACGCATCGTGCAATGTCAGCAGGTCATCCAGTTCCAGATCGGAGAGAGGCACTGCCTGGAGTTCGGCCATGCGCACCGCCGCGCCGGCGATATGATGGGTTTCTCGAAAAGGAACGCCCTTTCTCACCAGATATTCGGCCAGATCGGTGGCCAGCATCTCGCTGGTCAAGGCGGCGCGCATCACCGCTGCCTTTGGTTCCAGCGTCGAAAGCACACCGCACGCGATCTGGAGCGAACCATCGAGGCTGTCCACCGCATCGAAGAGCGGCTCCTTGTCCTCCTGAAGATCCTTGTTATAGGTGCTTGGCAGCCCCTTGAGGGTCGTGAGCAGCCCGGTCATGCTGCCCGCGACGCGCCCCGATTTGCCCCGCAAGAGCTCCAGGGCATCTGGATTTTTCTTCTGCGGCATAAGGCTGCTGCCGGTGCTATAGGCATCTGCCAACAGAACAAAATTGAACTCGCGGCTGCTGTAAATGATCAGATCCTCGGCCAGTCGGCTCAGGTGCAACATGGTCAACGTGGCCCAGAAGAGAAATTCGGCGATGAAGTCGCGATCGCTGACGCCATCCAGGCTGTTGGCCGTCGGGCCGGCAAAACCGAGTTCCGCGGCCAGTTGGACGCGATCGATGGGAAACGGATTCCCTGCCAACGCGCCATTCCCAACGGCATCACATTGACGCGCGCGGTCAACTCATCCAGCCGCTGTGCGTCGCGCTGCCAGGCCCATGCGTGGCTGAGCAGCCAGTGGCTCCAACGAATTGGCTGGGCAGGCTGAAGATGGGTGTATCCAGGCATCAACAGATCGATCTCTGCCTCGGCCCGGTCAACGGTTACCGCGATCAGCTGGCGCAGATGACCCCTGAGTTTGGCGATTTCGGCGCGCAGCCAGAGGCGCACATCGGTGGCAACCTGGTCGTTGCGGCTGCGGCCCGTGTGCAGCTTACCGGCCACCGCCCCAACCAGTTCGGTCAGACGCCGTTCGTTGGCTGTGTGGATGTCCTCGTCTCCGGCAACAATCTCGAAGGCGCCACGACGCCATTCATCCGCGACCAGATCCAGGCCAGCCACCA
>JAAUPU010000328.1 GCA_012032975.1 Caldilineaceae bacterium
TTGCCCCGGTTTCCTCTGTATGGCTCGATCCCCATTGTAGCAGCGCCCGCCCCTTGAGGTGCAACACGTCGGGACGCAGATACCAGATGCCAGCTTCGTCCAGGTCGGCGGTGAGTTCATCCATCAGCGCCACGGCCTGATCGTACGCGCCGACCGCCAGCGCGTACTCCCCGTGGGCCAGCCCCACCCGCACCCACATGAAGGGCATGTAGCCAAAGCGTTCCTTGAGTGTCTGATAGTCGAACAACGTTTGGGCCAATTCCTTGGCCGCGGTCAAGTCGCCCTGGCGCAGGCGCAAGCTGATCTGCACGGCGTGGGGCCAGAAGCGCAGGATGGGGAGCAACCGTTCCGCGGTGGCGCGCGCCTCCTCTGCCAGGGCCAATCCACGCGTGAAATCGCCCAACTCGCCGTAGAGCAGCCCCAGATCCGCGCGCGTGCCGATCAGCGGCGTCAGGCTGTTGACCGATTCGGCAATGGCGATATCGTCCTCCATGATGGCCAACGCCTCCTCGATCTCGCCCCGCTCCCAATGCACAAAGCCGATCATGAAGTGACTCAACGCCTGTGCGTCCAGGTTGTGGCTTTCCATGCTCAGCCGATAGGCCTCCTCGGCATAGGCAAGGGCATGGTCATATTCACCTGTCGCCAGCGAGATCCAGTGCTGTCGCATGAGGGATTCGGAGAGCATGGGCAAGTTGTCCAGACGCCGCCACAGGTCACATGCTTCATCGAGCGCGGCGCGGGCGCGCGCCCACTGCCCAGCCCCGGCGTAGGCGTAGAAGCTGTCGTGCAGCGCGAAGGCAAGTTGCTCCGGCCCATCGACCTGGCGCGCCAACGCCACTGCTCGCTCACCATAGACCAATCGTTCTTCCTTATCGCCGCCAGTGTAGGCGCTCAGGATAAGCAGATTCCAGAGAATCCGCGCCTCCGCCGTACGATCTCCCAGGTCGAGCGACAGGATTCGTGCTCGCTCCAGCAGCAGGCGAGCCTCTGCCGGATCACGGGCAAAATTCACCGTGGTTCGTATCGCTGCACGAGCCAGCAAAGAGGCAAGCTCCATCTCCTGGCTGTTAGAGGCCTGCGCTTGTGTGGGCCATCTCCAGATAGAGGGTGATGGCCTCGTCCTGGCGCGAACTCAGTTCCAGCGTGCGGCCGAGTCGCGCGTAGACCTGAAGGTGCTGCTGCACCTCCAGCGCATGATGCGGCACCTGACTTGCCAGCGCCAGGCGCGGCGATAGTTGGCCTCCGCTTCGGCGTTGGCGTAGATGGCTGCCGCCATATCCCCGGCGACCGTGTAGTAGTGTAGCGCACGCGCATCTTCTCCCGCGATTGCATAATGTCGCGCCAGTCTTGGGGCAATGAGCCGAGATTGGTCGCCATAACAGCTTTCCAGTTCCTCGGCAATGGCGCGATGGAGATAGAAACGCTGGGTCTCGTCCAGGCTGTTGTACAGGTATTGCTGAAACAGAATGTGGCGAAAGCGGTATTGGGAGAGCTGCTGACCGGCGACTTGGTGCCTGCCCTGCGCCGCGACCAACCTTTGCTGGCTGGTCAATGTTGTCCCCAGATGGCCGACGATCTGCCCTTCATCAACCCCCAATATGCGGGCAACGGTCTCTGCGAAAAAGGTTTCGCCCACGACGCTGGCGATCTGCAGCAGCTCTTGCAGAACCGGCGACAGCAGCCCAATACGCTCCTTGATGAGACCTTCGACGCGCGCCGGCAGGATCTGCCAGTCCACTTCAGACGATACAATCCATGCGCCATCGGCGTCCTGGATCAGATCGCCCCGTGCTTGCAGGCCGTGCACGATCTCCGCAGTAAAGAGCGGGTGACCCGCAGTCTGCCTGTAGAGCGCGTCCCGAAATGCACGATCCAGTCGATTTGGCATGCTGTCAACGTACGCGTCCACAAATCGACGTCCGTCAGCCTGGCTCAGCCACACATGGATATCGCCAAAGGTTTGCTGTAGCTCATTGAGAAGCGGCGTAAGCGGGTGGCGAGACGCGCCACGGCCCAGGGCAACTTCAGCCGCCCGATAGATCCCCACGAGGAGGATACGTTCGCCTTTGAGATGGCGACTCAGATAGAAGAGCAGGCTGATAGAACCGACATCAGCCCATTGCAGGTCGTCAATGATCAGCAGAAGGGGTTGGCGTTCGGTCACAGTTCGCAGCACGCGACTGTATTGAGCAAAGAGGTTGTCCTGATGAAGGTTCGCAGTTCGCTGTCGAGCTTGATTGCGCGCGATGAGCGCTTCCAGCCGGCCAAGCATCTCGCCGGTCTGGGCGGAGACGGCTGCCTTTGCGCGGGTCAGCAGCGGTGTGCCCAAAAGAAAGGTGTCCACCAGATCCGGCCCGACATCGAGCAGCGCCTGCACGGTGTGAGGGGTCGTCTGCCAGAGAAGCCTGGCGTGGGTCAGGCTCATCGAAGCCGAGTCCCAGCGTTCTTCCAGGTCGCCGGTCAGCAGTTCCAGTATCTCGCGAAAGGGGAGGTATGGATCGCCGACCCTGTGTATGCATTGCAGTTGCCGCCGGCAACCACCAGGTCTGGATGTTCTTCCTGACCCCGGCGGGCAAAGGCCTGGGCCAGCATCGTCTTCCCATCGCCGGCCTCGCCGGCGATCAGGACGATGCCGCCATTCCCTGCCATCGCCGACGCCAAATGCGCGTTCAACTGCGCCAGTTCAGCCTCCCGAGCCACGAAGGGCGGTCTGTCCCATGTTAGGTGGTCGGTAGATGGCAACAGAAAAGGCGGCAGTGAAACCAGGTCTGGCGAAGAAAGCGGAGTGGCGACAAATTCGCCGCGTGCAATCGCCAAAAAACGCTGTCGATCTGGGTCAGGAATGAAGAGGTGGTCGGCCAGCAACGCTGCAAGCCGATGGGATGGCCGCCGCTCATCGCGTTCGATCTTCTTGATCATGCTGTGCGAACAGCTGACCTGCCGCGCCAGCGCCGGGCGCGTGAGATCAAGGGCCAGACGCCGCTGCTGCACCCAATAGCCAAACGAAACGATGTCGCACCTATCCGGGGAAATTGTCACGAAGGCTGCTCACTCCAAATTGCTCTTTGTTACAGTGCGCCGAGGAACACCAAGATAGAGGCTGTTTCTTCCTGAAACTTCGTGTGACTGGGTGGTTCGCTGTTTGCCGGCAAAGGCCTAGCGCTTGCGTTTCTTCGGTCGGGGTTTGCTCCTCGATGGCTGCTCTTCTGGGTTCCAGTGTCGTAATTCGTGCCAGATAACTGCGCCGTCAAGAGAAGGAATCGGAAGCAGTGTGAAGAGGCCGAAGGCCAGATTTACAATGCCGAAGAAGAGGACGAACTGGTTCTGTACGGCAAGTGTGTTGATCGCAACGGCTGTTACGCCCAGCAGGAGATTCAACAGAGGACCACCAAGGGCGCGGCCAATATGGACACGACTCGGTTGTGGGTATTTATCATCGTATCGGGTGACATAGACTGTGGCTGTCTCCACAATGGATGTCACCGGTGCATTGACCAGCCGACTGCTGATAATGTGGCCAACACCGTGGCAAAAACTGCTTGCCATGATCAGGAATCCGTAGCCAATTCCAATCGTGATGGTAGACAGTAGCTCGTCGCCAGGAGAAAATATCAGGGCGATGACAATGCCGACGAGGATCATCAACGGCATGTTCCACCATGCTCTAGGTGTCGCGAAGTAATCGACACCCAACAGCGTAAACATTTTGCTAATAGACAAATCAGATAAAGGTTGTACAATGTAGGGTATGTCAAGAAAACGTACCCTACTCACAGCAGAACAGGGGACCGAATTGCAGGTCGCCTATGACCAGTGTAATGAAGGCAATACCAAGATTCGTTTCCTGGCTGTTCGTCTCTACGGCACGGGCATGGCGACGTCAGAAGTCCTATCCATCATCGGTTGCAGTCGCAGCAGCTTGATGAACTGGAGCCGCATCTATCAGCAGATGGGAGTTGGCGGACTCGTGGACAAGCGAGCTGGCGGCAATTCGGCCAAACTAGCCCCTTATCAGGTGGAGCATCTGGCCGACCAACTGGAAAGATACACGCCTGAACAGCTTCTGGGAGCCGAGGCAACGTCCCCTCAGTTCTGGACGGTGACAGACCTGGCTCGCCTGGTCGAACGTGATTATGACGTCGTCTATGATAGTCTGACATCCTATAGGACACTTCTGAAACGATGCGGATTGAGCCGTCAGAAACCGGCTCAACAGTACAAGTCCCGCAGCGAACTTAAAGTGATGGACTTTGAAGAAACGCTGGAAAAAAATGCTAGATACAGTGCAGGAAGCGCCAAACACGGTCATCCTGGCACAAGATGAAGCATCCTTGTATCTGCAAGCCACCCTTCAGCTTGTGTGGCACCAGCGTGGTCAGACGCCGGTCGTCAAACTTGATCCCAGTCGCAAGTCAACTCACTTCTATGGGGCGCTTGATCTGCGCAGCGGCGTAGAGACTGCGATGATGTCGCCCATCATGAATGGCGCCACGACTGCGCTCTTTCTACATAAGATCTTGCTCACCTATCCTCACCAGCCGATCCTGATGTTCTGGGACCGAGCGCCCTGGCACTCCGGCCCGCCGATCCATGCCTTGCTAGAGGCGAATCCCAGGCTGGAAATCATCCGCTTCCCGCCCGGCTCACCTGATCTCAATCCCCAAGAACATGTTTGGAAAGCGGCGCGTACTCTCATCAGCCACAACCATCGCTTCGCTCGTCTAGAACCCTTGGCTGATGAGTTCTTGAACTATCTCAACCAGACTCACTTCCCTTCATCCATGCTCGACACCTACGGGTACAACCAACTTTGTCCAATGTTTATTTGATGCGTCTATAAGTTGCCAGTGGTTTCGGGTGCAGAGACGGTACGGGCGCTGGAACGCCTGGGCTTTGCTGTCGTCCGGCAACGTGGCAGTCACATCGTTCTGCGCAAGGGAGCATCGGGTTGCGTTGTGCCGAATCATCGGAGGATAAAGGTGGGCACGTTACGTGGT
>JAAUPU010000329.1 GCA_012032975.1 Caldilineaceae bacterium
CATGCAGCAAGTGGCCGTGCCCGACATGACCGAGATCGCCATCCAGGAGAAGTTGGTTGAACTGGCACAGGATGATGTCGAACAACTCAGCGTCGGTGTGGACCCGTTGATGGTCAGCGACTTGACCCGCACGGAATTAAATGTCGCCAAGCTCCACGCCGAAATTGCCGAGGCCCAGATCATCGCCCCCTTTGGCGGTAAGCTGTTGACGGTTTCTCTGACGCCGGGCCAAGCGGTGGATGCTTTCCGCTCTACTGTGGTGCTCGCCGATCTGAGCGATATGGAAGTTAGCGCAGACCTGATCAGCAGCCAGTTGGAAGATCTGGCCGAGGGGATGCCGGTGAGCATCATTTTGGTCAGCCGGCCTGGCGTGCAGTTGACCGGCGATATTCGACGGCTTCCCTACCCTATGGCAGCGGCGGCCGCGGGTTGACGGTCGAAGATTTGGACAAGACGACGCGCGTGAGCGTGAATGAGACTACGGCGGACAAGGGCTTCGAACTGGGTGACCTGGTCCGTGTAACCGTCGAGCTTGAACGCAAGGACGATGTACTCTGGCTGCCGCCACAGGCATTGCGCGTTTTCGATGGTCGCCGCTTCGCAGTCCTGCAAGATGGCGACACCCAGCGACGCATCGACGTGAATGTAGGCATCGAGACGCCCGACCGAGTCGAAGTTGAAGAAGGCTTGGAAGAGGGCCAGACTGTGATCGGTCAGTAGAGGCGCGCGATGCTGCGAGGACTCCTTCGCTTTCTGCTACGTATGTGGGCCATCTTTACCGTCGCCACGCGGCGGTTGCTTTCGCAGCGCGGATTGGCGTTGGCAACCGCATTGGGCCTGGTTGCATCGGTCGCAATCGTGATGAGCATTCCGCTCTACACCGATGCTGTCTATTATAAGATCTTGCAAAAGGAACTGACCCAGGTCAGCGCGGACACAGAGATCCCCCGCCCTCCCTTTGCCTTTATGTTTCGCTACGTCGGTTCGCTCTATGGCCTGAAAGAGTGGCAGGATGTCGAGCAGGCCGATGTTTATATGACCGAACGGGCGCCTGAACTGCTTGGTCTGCCACATGAAGAGACAGTTCGCTACCTTCGCACCGACAACTTCCGACTCTTTCCAACTGAAGACCTGGCCTATGCAGATGTCAAGGATCCCTTGGCGTGGGTAAACTTTGCCTTTGCCGGTGATTTTGAAGAGCACATCACCCTGCTAGAAGGACAGATGCCGGCGGTGGCGGTCACCGATCCGGCCGAGCCGATGGAAGTGCTGGTGAACGAGGCACTGGCTGACGAGTTTGGCATCCAGGTCGGGGAAGAATATGTGACCTTCCGCCGCGTCGAGGTGGACGATTCACAGCGGATGGTGCAGGTGCCAGTTCGGATTTCGGGCATCTGGCGCGCTACGGACCCGACCGACCAATATTGGTTCTATCGCCAGACGGTCTTTGACAATCAGTTCTTCATCCCCGAAGAGAGCTTTCATCTACGCCTCGTCCCTCTGCTGCCAGATGAAGTCGCGCAGGCGCTTTGGTACATCATTTTGGATGGCTCCGAAATCAGCTCCAGCGATGTGGGGTGGCTGCTCGGCAGGATCAATGCAGTTCAGCAGCAAGCGGGCGCGCTCCTGAACAACACACGACTCGAAGTCTCGCCCCAGGATGCCCTGGCCCGATATCGACGTCAATCCCAGTTGCTCAACGTGTTGCTGTATGCATTCAGCATCCCGATCATCGGGCTGCTGCTTGCGTTTATCGGGCTGGTTGTTGGACTGTCTGTAGGCCGACAGCGCAACGAGATCGCTGTGTTGCGCAGCCGTGGCGCGACTGTGGCCCAAGTGCTGGGCATCGCGGCTTTGGAAGCGCTGTTGCTCGGGCTGGTGGCGCTGGCGGCCGGCATTCCGTTTAGCGAGCAGATTGCCCAGGCCATCGGTGCGACACGCAGTTTTCTCAATTTCACAATCAGCGGCGACCTGCGCGTCGCGATGACAATGGCCTCGCTCCGCTTTGGCATCGCGGCGGTGGCAGTAACGATGGTGGCGCAGATCGTGCCGTCGATCGGTGCGGCGCGGCACACGATTGTCACCTACAAACGGGAGCAGGCGCGCACCCTGCGCGCACCTTGGTGGCAGCGGGCGTGGCTCGACGTATTGCTGCTGATCCCTGTGTTTTATGGCACCTATCTGCTCCAGCAGCAGGGTTCGATCACCACGCCCGAAGAGACCGGGCTAGCCGATGGACCCTTTAACAATCCGCTGCTTTTTCTCATTCCAGCCATGGCTGCGCTTGCCTTGACCTTGGTCATCCTTCGGCTATTGCCGTGGCTTATGGCCGGAATCGCGTGGGTGGCTTCCAAAACCAAGAGCGTTGGTTTCCTGTTGGCGACCCGTTACCTGGCGCGCGATCCGGCTTCGTATACCGCGCCGTTGGTGTTGCTGATCCTGACCTTGAGCCTCTCTACCTTTACGGCCTCGTTGGCCCAAACGCTCGACAATCATCTCTTCGACCAGCACTATTATAAGGTCGGCGCCGATATGCAGCTCGCCGAGCTGGGGCGCACCGATGAAAGCTTAGGGCTGGGGGGAGGACCGCTGGCCGGTGGGGATGGCGAGACGGGTGGCGCGGCCGCGGATTCAGATGTGATACCGGTGACGCGCTGGGTTTTCGTGCCGGTCTCCGAACATCTGAAAGTGCCGGAGATCGAAGCGGTTGCACGCGTGGGCGACTTCCCAGCCAGTGTGCAACTGCAAGGCAGTTGGCGTGATGCACACTTCATTGGCGTGGATCGGCTGGACTTCCCCAACGTGGCATTTTGGCGACGCGACTTTGCCCCGGCGAACTTGGGCGCATTGATGAATGCGCTGGCTGTTGCCCCGGAAGGGGTGCTCCTGCCTCGCAAATTTATGCGCGAAAACGCGATACGCGTGGGAGATACGATCCCGGTGCGGGTGAGTACCTATGGCTTGCGCGCCGACATGAACATGGTCGTTGTGGGCGATCTGAACTACTTTCCAACCTGGTACCCTGATGAGGATGATCCATTGATCGTGGGCAACCTGGAGAATCTGTTCGAAATGTCGGGCGGGGAGTTACCCTACGACGTCTGGGCGAAGGTGGAGGAAACTGCGGATCCAGAGACGATCGTAAGCGACCTGCGCGGTCTGGATCTCTTTGTTCTCAACTACTTTGCATCCCGCCAACGGATCGCCGAGGATCAACTTCGCCCAGAGCGGCAGGGACTCTTCGGCGTACTGTCAGTTGGCTTCCTGGCCGCGCGCTGCTGACCGTGTTGGGCTTCTTCCTCTATGCCCTGTTCTCATTTCGCCGCCGATTCATCGAACTGGGTACATTGCGAGCGATCGGCCTGAGCGCGGGGCAGATGACGACCTTCCTGGCCTGGGAATTGGCCTTCGTCATCCTGTTGGACTGGGCGCTGGCACCGTCCTGGGCGCAATTATCAGCAATGTCTACATTCCCTTCTTGCAGGTCGGCAGCACCCCAGAGGCGTTGACACCGCCCTTCCTGGTCGAGATCGCCTGGCCGGCGATCATCCGCATCTACGGCCTCTTTGCGTTGCTCTTTGTAGCAGCCTTGTCCGTGCTTGCGGTATTGCTCCTGCGCATGAAGATCTTCCAGGCAATCAAGCTCGGCGAAACTGTGTAACGTTCAACAGGCAGGCTCGTGAGCCTGTCTTGGGGCATCCCCGGAGCGCCCACATCTTATGGCTGAACCATTCATTCTCTGCGAAGGACTGGTCAAAATCTACCAGGTGGCCGAACTGGAAATGGTCGCGCTCCAGGGGTTGAGCGTCACCATCGAGCAAGGCGAACTGGTCGGTGTGATCGGCGCCAGTGGCAGCGGCAAGTCTACGTTGATGAGCATCCTCGGCGGCCTGGATCGCCCATCGGCCGGTCGCGTGCGCGTGGATGGCATCGACCTCCTGAAGATGCCCGACCGCGAGCTCAATCGCTATCGCCGCGAGAAGGTTGGCTTCGTCTGGCAACAGAGCGCCCGCAATCTGGTACCCTACCTGAACGCCGTCCAAAACGTGATGTTGCCGATGACGCTGGCCGGCGCGACCGGCAGGGACAAGCAGAAGCGAGCCGAGGAACTGCTCGACATGGTCGGCCTCAGCGGTCGCAACAAGCATCACTTGCCAGAATTGTCCGGCGGCGAGCAACAACGCGTCGCCATTGCCGTCGCCCTGGCAAACAGCCCGACCCTGCTGCTTGCCGATGAACCGACCGGAGAAGTCGATTCTGCCACGGCGTTGACCATTTATGAGACCTTCCAGACGTTGAACCGGGAGATCGGCTTGACCACGTTGATCGTCAGCCACGATCCCGGGATTGCCCGCCATGTACAGCGCGTGATCGCCATCCGCGATGGCATGTTGGCCAGCGAGACCATCCGTCAGGCGCGCATCCAGGCCGCGGAGGGCGAAGGCGACGAAGATGTGGACGGCTTCACGCCTACCGAGGACACGTTTCAAGAGTTGGTCGTTCTGGACCATGCTGGTCGTGTCCACATCCCCCAGGAGTTCCTGGAATATTTCGCCATCAAAGGGCGCGCACAACTGGAAGTGACCGCCGATGGCATCTTGATCCGTCCGACCGAATCGAGCAATGGCAACACGATTGCGGACGAAGAAGTCGATGACGAAGGGCCGGTTGCGAGTTCGGCTGCGGAAAGCGGCGAAGCGCGAGGCGTGCGCAAGTTTTTCAGCCGCTTTGGCCGCAAGAAGCAGGAATAGGGGTTGACTCTTGTCCACGACCGAAATTCTCGAAAACTCAGGCTCGCCCATCTCTTCTGGCGAGCCTGAGAAGACCGAAGATCTGCCGAGCAGCGAGGCGGTCATCCAGACCGAAGAGTTGTGGCGTATCTACAAGTTGGGTGACCAGGAAATCCCCGCATTGCGCGGCATCAATCTGCGGATTGGCTTGGGCCAATATTTGGCGCTGAAGGGACGCTCGGGCAGCGGCAAAACGACCCTGCTCAAC
>JAAUPU010000330.1 GCA_012032975.1 Caldilineaceae bacterium
CAAGCAGAAGTATGGCAGCAGCATCACGGTTGGCGCGACTGGCTTCCCTGTTCGTGAACCCATATCCCGGCAAGCTGACCGTCTTCATCAGCCCGGACTGCGACCGCGCGGGGTCGATGCCCATCGATCCATCGACGAGGTACGGGTGATCATGGAACGGCGCGGGATGCGCGACGTGGTCTGGCTCGAAGATCGCTGGTCCTTGGAGGAGTGAGTGATGGGGGTGAAAATCGATCACGCCGAGTTTGGTCACAATGAGATCGAGCAATCGATCCCCGACCGCTTCGAGCAGCAGGTCTGCCGCCATCCACAGCGGTTGGCGGCACAGGCGGGCAACGAAAAGCGCAGCTACCAAGAGCTGAAGCGGGACGTGGATCAGGTTGCCAGCGCGATTCACAACCGACTTGGCAGCGGTGCGGAGCCGGTCGCCCTGCTGCTGGAGAACGGCATCTGGACGCCGGCGGCGATGCTTGGCGCGCTGACTGCGGGAAAGTTCTATGTGCCGCTCGACCCGCGTTCGGCGCACGCGCGGCTGGCCTTCATGCTGAACGAGAGCGAAGCGCAGCTTGTGATTGTCTCACCCCAGACGCGAGCGCTTGCGGAGAGACTGACCAATGGCTCCCACCTGCTTCTCGACGTGACGGAACTTCCTCCGACGACCGAAACTGCCAAGCAGAGGCAAGCAAGACAGACGCAGCGCCAGCCACACGGACGTTCCTGTCGCCAGACGCACCCGCCTACATTATGTACACATCTGGCTCGACCGGGGCGCCAAAGGGCGTGCTCAACAACCATCGCAACGTGTTGCGCGAGGTGCGGGTCACCACCAACTCGCTGGGATTGACGCCCCAAGATCGGGTGGCCTTGACCCGCCCCATCCATCTCTACGGCACGATGAAGATGGTCATGTCACCGTTGATGAACGGCGCATCGCTGCACATCACCAACCTCTCCGATCTGGGTGCGCTGGGCCTGGCCAACTGGCTACGCTCCAACGCAATCAGCGTGTTTGCCGGCCCGGTCACGCTGATGCGCGCCTTTGCCAACGACCTCCCGGTCGATCTCCGGTTGCCCTCGGTTCGCTGGGTGCTGGTCGGCGCAGAGGCGCTCTACGGCGCGGACATCGACCTCCTCAAGACGCGCTTTGGGGACGATGTTCGATTTCATCACAGCTTCGGCACCTCCGAGTCCGGCTCGGTGCACCACATTTCCTTTGAAAGCACGGCAAACTTCGTCGATGGCGTCGTCCCAGCCGGCTATCGGCACGAAGACCTGGACACCGTGATCTTCGATGACCAAGGCCGACGATTGGCTGCCGACCAGGTCGGGCAGATCGGGGTCAT
This sequence comes from Caldilineaceae bacterium, assembly GCA_012032975.1. The sequence goes on from JAAUPU010000330.1 coordinate 1,344, forward strand.
CTCCGATTTCCTGGCGCTGGGATATTGGCGCAAGCCGGAACTGACATCCCAACGTTTTGTCCACGACCCGGAAAGTGGCAAGCGTCTCTACCTGACGGGCGACCTGGGGCTGCTGCGAGCGGATGGTTGTCTGATCCATCTGGGACGCGAGGACCATCAGGTGAAGATCGGCGGCAACCGCGTGGAGATCGCCGAAGTGGAAGCGGCCCTGCTTGGCCACCCTGCCATCGTCGAATGCTGCGTCGTTCTCGACAAGAGCAATCCCCATCGAGACCAGTTGCTGGCCCACTGTGTGCTGAGTCCTGACCGCAAACTGACCGCGACCGAGATATACACCTTTCTGGCCGAACGGCTTCCATCACACATGATGCCGGCCCGCTTCAATCGGCTCGCCGAATTGCCCAAGACCGCGGCTGGTAAGACCGACCGCTTTGGGCGCTCTCCCAGCTTGACGTGGGGGACAGGGGTTTGGCCAGCGACAACGCCTATTCAGCGCCAGTCGACGCACTCCAACTGTTGATCTGCCGCGTCTGGTCGGACATCCTGCACGAGCCGCGCGTGGGTATCCACTCGACATTTCTGGAGCTAGGCGGCGACTCTATCGGTGCAATGATGATCGCCAATCAATTGCAACGTATCTTTGCCGAGGAACTCTCGATCGAGGTGATCCTGGGCGCGTACACGGTCGCACAGTTGGCCGAAAAGCTGCGCATCCATTACCCGGAAGCGGTCCAACGGTTGGAAGTAGAGCTTGACGAGGAAATTGCCCTGCTCGAACGGGGAAGTCACTGACCTGTAGAAGTATGTTCAGTTGTGAAGGTCGGCTTCTTGAGAGAAGCCGACCTTTCTGTCACATGGCATCACTTGGGGTGTTTGCGCCCAACAGGATCAGACCAGGAAGGGCAGCAGAAACTGGCGCGCAAGCTGCAAACCGCGCACAGCCAGTTCTGGCGTGGCATCCCAAACGGGGTCTTCGTGTTCCACACTCAACACGCCGTCATAGCCGACCTGATAGAGTGTATCCAGATAGCGGAACCAATCGACGTGGCCATAGCCGGGCAGGCGATAGCGCCACCATTGCGCCGGTTCGGTCGCGGCAAGCTGGCGGCCATAGATGCCGAATTGGTCGCGCCCCTTCACGAGGATTTCGGTGTCCTTGGCGTGGGCGTGGTAAATGCGGTCGGCAAAGTCCCAGATGGGCTGGATGTAGTCGATGCCAAGCCAGTAGAAGTGGGACGGGTCGTAGCAAAGACCGATGGCTGGCGAGGGTACGGCGTTGAACATGGCATCCCACAACTCGGGCGTGATGGCAAGCATGGTGCCATTGCGCGGCCAGTTCTCGAAGGCCAGGCGTACGCCCTTGGCCTCGGCGTGTGCGCCGATGGGTGTATAGACTTCCCTGTAGATGGCGATGTTGTCATCGCCGTTGAGCGACGTGTCCCGGCCGATCAGGTGGGTGATGACGCGGACGCCGTCGCTGGCCGCGCGGTCGATGGCCGTCTTCATGGTGGAGACGATCTCTTCCTGCCGCTTGGCGTCGGCGCTCAGGTCCGGCGGAACGACCGCTTTGGTTGCAAAGATCTCCAGCCCCCGTTCGCGGCAAAGTGCGACAGCGTCGCTCTCCCCGCGGGCACATCCACCGAATCGTAGCCAAGCGCGACCGCGGCCTGGACAAAATCGGCAAACGACATCTCGCGCAAACCGCGGTTGCTGACAAAACAGCCTAATTTCATGGATAGCTCCCTACTCACGTCTGGTTTGATTGTTTGGCATCGTATGTCCGGGTTCGGATGAACCCTACCTCTTCATTGTACAACGCGCATCACGGCCCGCCGGAATATGGACGAAGACTATTGGGCAAGACGGTGCGAAATGGGCCAGGATTTTAAAGACAGACAGGAAGAATTTCGACGATTGGTCCGGCCTCCTGCCTGGGGTATACTGTGAACACCCGCCGACCGCCCCGGTCTGGCGAGTCGCTCACTTCGCTCGATCCCTGGTGAACAACTGCATCCTGCGGCATTTCCGAAGGAGGAAGTCCCATGCACGCTACCGCGCGTTTTGCGTTCGGACCGGCTGGCTGCTGCTGTTTCGCGTGCGGATGCCCGGCGCGCTGTTTCTCAGCGTGCTGTTGCTTGGCGCGCTATTGCTCGGCGCGACGGCCTCACCCGCCCGTGCTGCCTCCCCTGCCCAAGCGCAGCCACCCAACACGCCGTCTCTCCTGAATCCACCGCTGGGCGGCAGCCAGATCTATCTGCCCCTGATCAGCAGCGGCGGAGGGTCTTCGGGAACGCCACCACCCCTGCTGGCGGAGAGCGAACTGGTCGCCAGTCACCCGCGGATTGCACGCACATCGGAAGCATTTGGCTGGCGGCAAGACGCGCGTCACCTACCAGTTCTACAACAACCTCGACCGCGACCTGGCCGAGTTTGCCCTCACCTTCACCGCCGCGCCCATCTACGGCGTGGTCACAGCGGCTGGCAGCGCGGCAGATGCGGGCGGCATCTTTCAGGCAACGCAGACGACAGCCAGCGGCGTGGTGACGTGCCACTTCTCCATTCGCACCGGCAGAGTCTTGGCGCGCGACCAGCAGGTGCAATTTTCCTGTACCTACGCCGAAGCGGCCAGCACATCCACGGTCGCCTACGAGACCACCAGCCCCGCGCCGTCAGCGGCGGATGTCAACTTCAACCAGGTGCATGACCTGCTCGACCAGGCAGTCAAGGGAGATGGTGCAGCGCTCCTGCCTGTGATCGTCATGTTCGACAGGGCTGTCACCCCGGCGGACCGCGCCCTCTTCGTTCAGCATGGCGGCTCGATCCTGGAGGAATTCGCATCGATCCACGCCTTCCTGGGCCAGATCCCGGCCAACAAATTGCTCGGCTACCGCGCCGCCGCGCCGGTTGCGTTCATCGACGCCAGCCTGTCCGCACAGCCCGAACTGGACGTGGCCACGCGCAATTCGCGCGCCGACCGCGCCTGGCTGGGCGACACCGATGGCAATACCAATCCTATTTCAGAGACGTTGCACGCGGTGGAAGGCGACAAGCAGACCGCCATCGCGATTGTCGATTCCGGGTTGGACGACGCCCACCCCTCGCTGTCAGGCTTTCAAGATGTGCGCACGCTGGCCGGCGGCTGGGGCGCGCTCAACGCAGCGACCAAGATCGTGGGATGGTACAACTGGAGCGGTTCGGCATCGATCTTCGACACTGACGGTCACGGCAGCCATGTGGCTGGCATCGCGGCCGGCGACGGGGGTGGCGGCGCGGGAGCTCTGGACCTGCGCGGGGTGGCGCATCATGCGCGACTGGTGGGTGTGCGGGTGCCCACTGCTGGAACCACAGACTTCATCACGCGCACGGTTGTCGCGGGGCTGGTCTGGTTGCGGCCGTTTCTGGATGACTATCATGTGGTCGCGGTCAACCAGAGCCTGGGCCTCGCAACCGCATCTCCCGCTTGGGAAATGGCCACCCGCGCCCTGATCCAGGCGGGCGTCGTCGCGGTCAAGAGCGCGGGCAACAGCTTCCACACCACCGCGCCAGGAAGTAGCAGCATCACCACGCCGGGCGGCGAGCCAAAAGTGTTGACCGTGGGCGCGGTCAACGACGCCGATCGGGTCGCCTATTTTAGCAGCAATGCTCTGGCGGGT
>JAAUPU010000331.1 GCA_012032975.1 Caldilineaceae bacterium
CCGTGGACATGCTGGCCGAGTTCGATGCGATCAACATGAAGTTCGGCGAGGAGCTGACGCCGGAGGAGATGGACGCGCTGTTGGTGCGCCAGGGCGAGGTTCAGGATCGGCTGGATGCGCTCAACGCCTGGGACCTGGACAGTCGCCTTGAGTTGGCCATGGATGTGCTGCGCTGTCCGCCGGCCGACACTTCCATTGCGGTGCTTTCCGGTGGCGAACGGCGACGGGTCGCGCTCTGTCGCCTGCTGCTGCAAGAGCCGGACATCCTGCTCCTGGACGAGCCGACCAACCACCTGGACGCAGAATCGGTCGCGTGGCTGGAGACCCATCTCCAGGAAGTACCGCGGCACGGTCATCGCGGTGACCCATGATCGCTATTTTCTGGACAACGTGGCCGGCTGGATTCTGGAGTTGGACCGCGGCCACGGCATCCCGTGGCGGGGCAACTACTCGTCCTGGCTGGAGCAGAAACAGCAGCGGCTGGCGCGCGAGGAGAAGGCGGCGTCGCAGCGTCAGAAAACGTTGGCGCGCGAGCTGGAATGGCTGCACATGTCGCCCAAGGCGCAGGCGACCAAACGCAAGTCGCGCATCAACCAGTACAGCGACCTGCTATCGGAAGAGACCGAACGCGCCCGCGAAGAGCGCGAGATCTATATCGCACCCGGTCCGCGGCTTGGCGATGTGGTCATCGATGTGGAAAATGTCAGCAAGGCCTACGGCGAGAATCTGCTCTACGAGGATCTGACCCTCACCGTGCCGCCCGGCGCGATCGTGGGCATCATCGGCGCCAACGGTGCGGGCAAGACCACCCTCTTCCGCATGATCGTGGGGCAGGAAACGCCAGATGCAGGCGCGGTCAATGTGGGATCGACGGTGCAGTTGGCCTACGTCGACCAGAGCCGCGATGACCTGGTGGCGAACAACACCGTCTGGCAGGAGATTTCAGAGGGCAACGATCAACTCAAGCTGGGGAATCGTCTGGTCAACTCGCGGGCGTATGTTTCGCGCTTTAGCTTTTCGGGGACCGATCAACAGAAGAAAGTCGGCGCGCTCTCCGGCGGCGAACGCAACCGGGTCCATCTGGCCAAGCTGCTCAAATCTGGCGCCAACGTGCTGCTCTTGGATGAACCGAGCAACGACCTGGATGTCAACACGCTGCGCGCGCTGGAAGATGCGTTGGAGACCTTCGCCGGCACCGCGCTGATCATCTCACACGACCGCTGGTTCCTCAACCGGATCGCCACCCATATTCTCGCGTTCGAGGGCGACAGCCAGGTGGTCTGGTTCCCCGGCAACTACAGCGAATACGAAGAAGATCGGCTCAAACGGCTGGGACCGGCCGCCGAGCGCCCCCACCGCATCACCTATCGCAAGTTGCGGAGATCATAATCACTCACTTGCGGTAACCGACGTCAAGTGTAGACATTGAGTATCGCCGCGAGCTTTTGGATGATTTCTTTCATCACTTCAGATGGTAACTTGCAGATGAAAGCGACGTTGCGCGCCCTCCAATCCAGGCTCTTTATCTGGTCCGCCAAGACAGCGCCGCTCACGCTCAACTCATCTGGAATCCTCACTTCAAACGGATAGCCCTTCACCTTGTTCGTGATCGGACAAAATATCGCCAAACCAACTCGACCGTTATAGCTGGATGGCGACAGGACGACCGCGGGCCTGTGACCTGCCTGTTCATGACCTGACTGGGGGTTGAATTGAAGCCAGACGGCATCGCCTCGTTCGGGGATGTAGTTGTCCACTACCAAACCTCTACTCCTTGAGGCGCGCCCGTATCGATTTCATCGTGCACATTGTCGTCGGTTATCTGTGCTAGTAGTTTGTCGAGTGAATATCCGGCGGGAACGACTGGCGTGATGGTCAACTTGCCGTTCTCAAGGACAAGATCAATGGGAGCATCTTCCTGGAGTCCGGCTGCGAGGGCGTAGGCTTTGGGAATGCGCAGGGCTAGACTGTTGCCCCATTTCTGCACCTTGGTCTGCATCTGACTTATCTCCCTTCACATTTTGACGTAGATACAAAAAAGATACTGTTCGGATGCAGTCCTGTCAAGTTCAGGTGTAAGTCGGCAAGTCTATCTCCGCAGAAGCGGCAGGAATATGTGGTGCTCCTGCTCCAGTGAAATGACTGGCCCGGAAATAGGTGCATTGACGGTAGAGACTGTGCAGGATCCGCCGCTGGCGGCGCCCGATAGAATCCATGATGAACTAGATAAGTGTATCGCCACCCGCAATCTCTCGAAAGAAACCGTGATCATCAAGCTGCCAGAATTGATCCACGTACCCTGGATCGTCGATGGTGCTGGCGCGCCGGCGCAGCTGAACCAGGGCCGTTTCAAGCACAACGCCGGCGCGGGGATCACCATGCTTGAGGAAGATCGTGTAGCACGTGCGCAGCGTGCGCGCCGTTTCGACGGTGGCGTCCATCTCCTTGCCGGCGATGATCTCCCAGATCGTCGTAGCGTGAGCGTGGGCGGTCGCATCGTCGCCCTGCAATTCGGCGATGCGCGACGCGCCCGCCAGCACGTTCAGCGCGTAACGGTGCTGGCCCATCTGGTCGTGGAAGAAACGACCACTCTCTAGTATTGAGCTATCTTCATTCACCGCTAGAGCGCTTTCGCTCGATCTCAGCGACGATCTCGTCAACGGTCGCGGCGCCGAATAGCAGTTCACGTTCTTCCGTGTAATCCCCGCTTCCCGTTGTGAACTGGTTGAGAAAACGGGCCGTGTTGACAAATCCAATCTCGCGACAGAGCAATCGAATCGTCGTTGCCGTGAGTTCTGCAGGTGGCAGTGCATTTGCGACTATCATGTTATCTCCTCAGCCAACTCAAGTAGAGAGACAATCTTGACTTTAGGTGCGAGCAGGCTCTTTGCTCTGCGCAGCAGACGGTCATCACAGGAACAGAAATAGTCAACAAGTGCCGCTTCTGCACAGGCAAGGTGTAGTGCATCTATTCCTTTGAAGCCTGATGCCGCCAGGGCTTTCGCCCTCTGCGCAATCGCGTTATCGACCTCGACAAATGACTCGGCGCTATTGAGGATCTCCTCAACATACGCCTTTCGCTGCGGATCGCGATTCCGGTCCAACTCCTCTTTCAACGCTTCGGATGAGACGATCTCGACGCTGCCAGCTTCATACAATGCCAGAACTGCTAACACGGCCTCCGCTTCCAGAAGAATGCGGAGTTGGCTCTTGTCATCAAACGGGCGCTGTAGACAGCAGTTGTCGAGATATATCCTCATACGGCCACTATAACACAGCTATGATTTCTGCGTTATCAAATCCGGCGTGCATCTGCAATCTCGTGAAAGAAGCGGTGGTCGTCAATCTGCCAGAATTGCTCGACATGCTCTGGATCGTCGATGGTGCTGGCGCGGTAGCGGAGTTGAGCCAACGTCATGTCGAGGACATCGGCGGTGCGCGGGTCATCGTGTTCCAGGAAGATGGTGCAGCAGGTGCGCAGCGTGCGCGCCGTCTCAATGGTGGCATCCATCTCCTGGCCGGCGATGGTCTCCCAGATCGTCGTAGTGTGAGCGTAGGCGGTCGCATCGTCGCCCTGCAATTCGGCGATGCGCGCCGAGCCGGCCAGCGCGTTGAGCGCGTAGTAGTGCTGGCCCATCTGGTCGTGGAGGGCGCGACCACGTTCGTACATGGGCTTTGCGTCTTCATGCTGGCCGATAGCTTCGTACACATAACCGAGCCGGGTTCGTGTAAATGCTTCGTAACGCAGGTCGCCCGATGTAGTGACCAACTCTAGTACACGGTTTAGCTCCGACAAAGCCAGTTCCTGTTGTCCTGATAGATGATGGCACAGGCCGAGATCGCAACGCGCCTTGATTTCGAAGTTGAGGTTGCTCATTTCGCAGAGTTGCGCCGTCGCCTCGGCAAGATGATGATGGGAGCGCGCTGCATCTGCCCCATCTGCATCAGTCCAGCGCCCAGGTAATGCCGTGTGACCCAGTATCTATAGTGGATCTTGCTGGTGCTACTCGTTTCCAGCGCTGCATCGAATGCGTCGAACGCAGCGCGATAGTCGCCTTTGAGCGTGTAGACCACTCCCAAATTGCTCCACAGATTGCGCTCATGCTCACGATTTCCGCGTTGCCTCGACCATTCCGCGGCCTGACGATACTCCTGTTCAGCCTGGTCAAGCTCGCCCAGTCCACGCGCCACGCGCCAATAGCCAATCTTGTTCAGCAAGGAATGCTTGCGAATGATGTCATCGGTGAGTTCGGCAAGTTCGTACGCACGTAACAACCAGTCATAGATTTCCGCAGCTGGCACCCCCGTGAACATCGCCGTTTGCGCGCGCATTTCGAGGCTTTGCGCCTCCAAACCGAGATCGCCGGCCAGCCGGGCAAATTCCTGTACTCGGTGATATGCGTCCATGGACTCGGCTGCGTGCGCTTGCAGCCAATGCCCCTCGCCCAGATACAAATAGGCGTGCGCCTGGCTCAACGCGTCGCCAAGCGATTCGGCCAGGTGGAGGGCTGCAAGCGCTGTGGAAACAAGCTGCTCGCCCTGGTTGGCACTCCGAAAATACTCACAGCGAGACAACCTCACCATGAGATCGAGATGTAAATCTGGCGGTGACAGAGCATCGACAAGCGCTTGTTGCTCGTTCAGATTGCGGGCCCAACGCTCAAGCTGCACAGAACGGAACAACACAACGTCCAGCCTCGATAGAAGATGTACCTGCGCCAGTGGGTCATTCTGAATGTGGAGCAGCGCCGCCTGGATCATGGTTTCGGCGCGGCCATATGCGTATTGCGCCAGAGCCACATCTGCAGCTTGTCGATAATATTGACAGGCTTTGTTGGAATTACCCGCCTGCGCGTAGTGCGCGGCCAACTCGCCCGTCACATCGTCCAGTTCATCCGCATGGATTGTCTCCAGCGCCTTCGCCACCTGCCGGTGCAGCAGCCGGCAACGCGCGCGGCTGATCTGCTGGTACGCGACCTCGCGGATGCGGTCG
>JAAUPU010000332.1 GCA_012032975.1 Caldilineaceae bacterium
GTCGTGCCCGGTGGTACGAAACAACCCCCGCCAGCGGCGACGGGCGCGACGTGCGGCGAACAATGAAGCATTGTTGACAAGGCAATTCGTGCTAATTCGTGATAATTCGTGGCTGAACGCGCTTTTTGCAGAGCAGTCATATTTGGGCCGGCTTGATGTTGAAACCCGACCATCGATCGGGTGGAGCCGCGTTCAAAAAACATGCTTTGACAGCCAACCATAGCTGCTGCATAATGCCATATCATGACCGCACCAAGCCAACCCCAACGAGCAAAGTCCTCACCCGAACTGCGCATCCTGCTCATCTCCCCGCGCGGCCCGCTCTATCGTCACCGCGGCGGCATCTGGAAAAGTCGCTGCGCTATGCTCCGCTCACATTGACCACGCTGGCGTCGCTCATCCCGCCCGAACTGAACGCGCAGGTGACGCTGGTCGACGAGGGCATCGAGGAAGTAGACCAGGATGCCGAAGCCGACCTCGTTCGGCATCAGCGCGATCACCGGCACAGCGCCGCGGTCCTACGAGATCGCCGCGGCATTTCGGCAGCGGGGTATTCCGGTTGTTCTGGGCGGAGTGCACCCCACACTGATGCCCGACGAAGCCGCGCAACATGCCGATGCCATCGTGGTCGGGTACGCCGAGGATTCCTGGCCGCAGTTGCTGCGCGACTTCGTAGCCGGGCGGATGGCCAGTCGCTACGACCAGGCGTCCGATCTCAGCCTGGCCAACCGCCCCATCCCGCGGCGCGACCTGCTCCCGACCGGACCCTATCTGATCAACCATACCATCGAAGCCACGCGCGGGTGTATCCACCAGTGTGAATTTTGTGTGGTGCCGTCGGCCTGGGGACGCCCGCTGCAACGACCCATCCCGGAGGTGATCGCCGACATCCGCCAGATGCGCGCCAAGCGGCTGATCTTCCTCGACTTGAACCTGATCGCCGATGGCGACTACGCCAAGGAACTCTTCCGGGAGATGGCGCCGCTGCACGTCAAGTGGGGCGGGCTGGCCACAACCATGATCGCATGGGACGAGGAGATGCTCGATCTGGCCGCGGCCAGCGGCTGCACTGGGCTGCTGATCGGCTTCGAGACGCTTTCTCAAGATGCCCTGCGCGAGACGCGCAAAGGCTTCAACATGCGCCAGGATTATGGCGAGGTGGTGCGCAGGCTGCATGAGCGCGGCATTGCGGTGCAGGGAACGTTTGTCTTTGGCTTTGACGCCCACACGCAAGAGACCTTCGCCGAGACGGTCGATTTTGTGATGGACGCCGCCATCGACTTGCCCCGCTATGCCGTCTTGACGCCATTCCCCGGCACGCCGCTCTTCGACCGGCTCAAGGCCGCGGGTCGCATCCTGACCGAAGATTGGACACTCTACGACGGTCAACATGTGGTCTATGTGCCCGGCCAGCTCTCGCCGGATGCGCTCCTGGCCGGCACTGAATGGGCCTGGAAAAAGACGTACAGCTACCGCGCCATTGCCCGGCGGCTGTTGCGCGCGCGCATCCAATTGCCGCTGGCCTTTGCCGCCAACCTGGGCTACCGTTTTTACGCCAACCATCTCCACGACTACTACAACTGCGACTGGATGTTGGGGATGTCGCCGACGTTGCCAGCCGCGGCCTCGCTGGAATCCGCGGCCTAGGCGCGGGGCTGTCGCTCGATGGGCTTTCCCTATCCCTGGCAATTCACGGCGCGCTGGCTCTACTATTACTTTCACCCTTCGACACGACGCCACATCGACCTGCCGCCTCAACCGGCGATGCGCGATCCAGAGGCAGGCGATCTCCGCGTTCTCTTTCTGGGCGACATCATGTGTATGCGCGTTGGGCGCGTACCGCGCGTGGACCCAGCCCTGCGGACGCTGCTGTGTGATGCCGACCTGGTCATCGGCAACTGCGAAGCGCCGCTGCTAGAGGCTTCGTCGGTCAACCCGGATCGCTACAGCATGTCGGTTGGCTTCTTGGATCAATATCTGGCCGACCTGGGTGTCTCACCTGAACGCTGTGTACTTTCTGTCGCCAACAACCACATTGGCGACCACGACGAGGCGGGGCTTGGTCAGACGCTGCAAAATCTGGCCCAGCTTGGCGTGACTACGGTCGGGCAGTGGCAGGCCGGGCAAGCGCCGGTGACCTGCGTGGAGGTGGGCGGCGTCAAGCTCGGCATCGTCGCCTGGACCCACTGGCTAAACCGCGACCCGTTCAAGCGCACCCCCGGCGTCTGGCGGACAGAGCATATCGCCGAGCCACAATGGCAGCTTCAGAAGCGGCAATTGGGTCTGGATCTGTTGGTCGCCGCACCCCACTGGGAGTACGAATTTCAACACTTCCCCCAGCCCGAAACGCAGCGCCTCGCGCATCGGTTGATGGACGACGGATTTAGCCTGATCGTCGGCCACCATCCCCACGTTTTGCAGCCGCTCGAAACACGAGGCGAGGCGCTCTGCTTCTACAGCATCGGCAACCTCAACGGGCCGGATACCTTTCCCTATGTCGCCTGGCCCTTGCGCCAGGTTTGCGTCGTCGAGATACGGATCCGGCGAGCCGCAGCGGGTCGAACCGCTCAAGTAGCCGGATATGTGGTCCATTTTTTCGCCCAGGTGCGCACGCAACAGGGGGTATCCATCGTGCCGCTTTCAGATGCGCCGGTGGCGTTGCAGGCAAAGCTCGCGCAGCGTCTAGCGATCCATTATTTGACAGGGTGACAAGATGACAAGGTGGCAAGATGACAGAGTGACAGGGTGAAGCGTACTCGTTCATCCCGTCATCCCGTCATCCCGTCATCCCGCCATCCCGTCATCCCGTCATCCCGTCATCCCACCAACCAATGCACATCACCTTCATCCGTCCCAACATGACCGACAGCCGCTCCTCCGATGCGATGGAGCCGCTGGTCTTTGCCATCCTCTCCGGGTTGACGCCGCCCCATGTGGAGCGAACCCTCGTGGACGAACGGCTGGAGGCGATCCCCTATGACACTCCGACCGACCTGGTGGCCATGACCGTCGAGACCTACAATGCGCGTCATGCCTACCAGATCGCAGGCGAGTATCGGCGCCGCGGCGTGCCGGTGGTGATGGGTGGCTACCATCCCACTTTTCTGCCCGACGAAGCGAGGCGCTTTGGCGACGCCGTGGTGATCGGCGACGCGGAGGGCCTTTGGCCGCGAGTCGTGGCCGATGCTGAAACCGGTCGTCTGCGCTCTGTCTACCGCCAGGACGACTATCCAACCCTGGATGGTTTGATGCCCGACCGCGCCATCTTCAAGGGCAAGCGCTATGCGCCGGCCGCGCTGGTGCAATATGGCCGCGGCTGTCGCTATGCGTGCGAGTTCTGCTCGATCCACGCATTTTATGGAACGAATCTGCGCCAGCGACCTGTGCGCGAGGTCGTCGAAGAGATCGAGTTGGCCAACAAAAAGCACGTTTTCCTGGTGGATGACAATATCTTCGTGGATATTGCCAAGGCCAAAGAACTCTTTCACGCGCTGATCCCGCTCAAGGTTCGCTGGTCTTGCCAGGTCAGCATCGATGTGACGCGCGACCGGGAATTGTTGGCGTTGATGGAAGCCAGCGGTTGCACGACTGCGGTAGTCGGCTTTGAATCTCTCAACGAGGCGAATCTGACTCAGATGAAGAAGAAGTGGAATCTGAAGCACGGTGACTATGCGACCGCAGTCGAAAAGCTGCGCGATCATGGCATCATGATCTATGGTTCGTTTGTTTTCGGCTATGACGAAGACACGCCCGATTCGTTTGATGTCACGCTGGAGTTTGCACAAGACAACAAGTTTTACATCGCCAACTTCAACCCACTGACACCCATGCCGGGCGCAAAGCTCTATGCGCGGTTGCAAAGAGAAGGCAGGCTCGTCTATAATGCGTGGTGGCTTGAGCCACAATATCGCTACGGTCAGGCCACGTTCAACCCTCGGCGCATGACGGCCGACCAGTTGACTGAAGGTTGTTTCCGCGTCCGGCGCGACTTCTATGCCTATTCATCCACAATCCAACGGGCCTTTGACCCGCGCACGAACAGTCGGGATCTGTACCGACTCGGTCTGCATGTCGCGTCCAACTATGTGGCGAGACGTGAGATCATGAATAAGCAAGGCCAACATTTGGGCAGCAGTGAGCCACTCGGCTTGAGTGAACCTACTCCAAACGTCCCAATTGAAGGAACTATGTGATCCAATCAGGGCACATCGTCACATCTTTATCTCATCATCGTTCGACAACCACTGAGTGAAAGGACAAATCAGATGTTCAAGTCTACAAGGATGGCAATCATCGTTTTTGCCATGGTACTCTTCACGGCAACAGGCAGCGCGCTTGCCGCCGATTGGAGTTATTCGGGGCGACACAGGCCCGGCGAATTGGGGTTCTCTGAACCCGGAGTATGTGTTGTGCGCTGAGGGTACCGAGCAATCACCCATCGGCATCCCCTATGATGCAGCAAGCAACCCGGCCGACCTGGCCTTTGCCTATCAACCGGGCGCGCTGAACATTGTCAACAATGGCCACGCAATCCAGGTCAATGTGGATGAGGGTAGCACGGTCGAGATCGATGGTCAGACCTATACTCTGAACCAGCTCCACTTCCACAATCCCAGCGAACACACCGCTGCCGGTCGCTTCCAGCCCCTGGAAATGCACCTGGTCCATTCAAATGCCGATGGCGGCCTGGCCGTGATAAGTGTGCTGGTGGCAGAGGGTGCGGAGAATCCGGCTCTGGTGGACATTGTGGCCAACCTGCCGGCTGAAGAAGGCGATCCGATCACGATCGACGGCGCTTCCGTAGATGCCTCTGCGCTGTTGCCGGCGGATCAGAGCTACTGGCGCTATGATGGCTCTCTGACGACCCCGCCCTGCTCGGAAGGTGTCAAGTGGTTCGTCATGGTCAATCCCATCACGGCTTCCATGCCCAGCCACAATGCCATCGCAGACCTTCATCGCAACAATGTGCGCCCCTTCCAGCCGAT
>JAAUPU010000333.1 GCA_012032975.1 Caldilineaceae bacterium
CTTCTTGCGAGCGTTGATACTCCCGAAGATAGTTGACAAGCACCGGACCGAGCACACCGGCGACGGACCAGGCGGTGAGCAACCGACCGTGAATGGCGCCGATGGCGCGCGTGCCGAAGAGATCGGCGAGGTAGGCGGGAATGGTGGCGAAGCCGCCGCCATACATCGTGAAGATGAGCATCGTCGCGGCGTAGAAATACACGAGCAGGGTAATCGAAGGATCGGCACTGACCTGCTGCGCCGTCCACGGAATAGACAGGTAGAGGACGATGCCAAGCACGAAGAAAATCCAGTAAGTGTTGCGCCTTCCGACGTAGTCCGACGCGCTGGCCCAGATGAAACGCCCCACCATATTGAACGCGCTGATCATCACCACATAGGTAGCGGCAAAACTGGCATCGACGATGTTCGGCAGACTCGCGCCAAAGATCTCGGTAATCACACGTGCGCGCGACACCGAGCACGCCAATCCCCGCAGTGACATTCAGACACAGCACAATCCACAGCTGATAGAACTGCGGTGTCTTCAGGGCCTGGTCGATATCCACATCGTTGCCCGAGATCAGGGCGCTGCGTTTCTCGGCCGTGGGTTCCACCCAGCCTCTGTCTCCAGCCGGTGCCGGCAGGCGATAGGAGAACGCCGCAAGCAGCATCACCACCAGATAGATTAATCCAATCACGAGAAAGGTTTCGGCAACACCGGTGGCTCCTGAGTTAACCACGTACACGCCTTCCGGGCCGGGCACGATCATGTTGCGCACTTCATTGGCGCCGATCACGACCACTTCCTGTAGCGAGTTGCCAACTTCCGCGAAGCGTCTGCCAGCCTCGGTAACGAGTGTTACGTCGCGGCACCGCCGAGATATTCCGGCGCCCGATAAAACAGTCGGATGAAATATTCCTTCATCGGTGTGCCAATCATTGCGCCGCCACCGAAGCCCATGATTGCCATGCCGGCGGCCATGCCGCGCCGGTCGGGGAACCAGCGTATCAGGGTGCTGACCGGCGACACGTAGCCGAGCCCGAGCCCGCAGCCGCCCAGCACGCCGTACGCCATGACCACGCTCGACCCGACCGCCGCGATGCGAATCGTGCCTTGCGGCTTGTGCAGGGTGATCGTGTCACGGTCACGCATCCCGAACTGGTTGATCGATGTGCGGCTGCCGGCCAGTTCCGCCCGGACTCCCGGGATCAGTTCGACCCCTAGATACCGGTCCGCCGCGCGCGACACCAGATCGAACCCTGCCGCCTGCAACCGCCGCGATTCGTCTTCCGGCGACAACGCCGTGATCAGCGGCGTGCTGGCTTTCTTCGCCTGGAACTGGCTCTGGATCGGATGCCTGGTCTTGATCGTTGCGGTCACCATGAACTGGCGCAACAGTCGGGCAGGATACTGGATCAATCTCGGTGTGGTTGCAGCGGCCGACCTGGGTCTGCTCCTGACGCTCCTTCTGCCCGGCATGATGGCCTGGAGCGACGGCCTTTGGGGACCACTGCTCTGGCTGCTCGCGGCCGGCTTCACAACGCTGGCTCGGGTGCGCTTTACAGACCCAACCCATGCCCAGCCGCGGCCCGCATGAGCTTGTACGCGACGGCTAACTAGGTACACGATCGGGTGATGTAGAAGGTGGTGCGTTCACTGGTGGACGCATCACCTTCTACCACTTGGCTTTAGGAGACGCACCGGAGGTTGCCAACCAGATGTTGACGTTCAAAGATAAATTGATTCAGGCCTTCCGCAGCGTGTTGGCGGTCTTCGTGGGTCTGATGCTCATTTCGCTGATCGCGGAGGGGATCGAGTTTATGCTCGTCACCCTGATCCACGGTTCAGTCACTGCGGATGAGCAGATCTACTTTGCGATCCGCAATCGGCCCGCAATCCTGATGGCCAAGCTGCTCTACAACAGCATTGCCGGGCTTGCTGGCGGCTATGCGGTTGCCTGGATCGCAGGCCGCGCGCCCGTTTGGCACGGTATCTTCCTGGCCGGCGTGCAACTGGCGGCGCTCGTCTACGGCATGACAGTCGCACCCTTCGCAACCACAACGCCTCTCTGGGTATGGCTTCTCCTCGCCGCCACCATGCCGGTCATGATCGTGGCTGGATCGCTTCTCCGCTTTCGGCAGACAGCGCGCCGGCAAAACTGCATAGCCAGCATCCGAAACTGCGGAGAACGGAAACGCAGGCGGACGCCAGAGCAGCGGGTGTTGCCCACGGCGAAGAGCGGGTCTGGTATAATCAGTCTACGTTTGTGACGACCCAGCCACCGAACCAAGGAGGAATCGATGTATCAGACAGACATGTACGAAGGGATGTTGGCAGAAACCACCACCACCCGGGCGCAAATGGCGAGGTCATCAACGCCTATTTTGCCCGTCCGCTGGGTCCAGGCCCCTTTCCGGGCGTGGTGCTTGTGCATCACATGCCGGGCTGGGACGAGTGGTACAAGGAAGCCACCCGGACATTTTGCCCACCACGGCTATGCTGCCATCTCGCCCAACCTCTACTTCCGCGAGGGTCACGGCACGCCGGAAGATGTCGCGGCCAAGTCGCGCGCCAACGGCGGTGTGGCCGATGACCAGGCTGTAGGCGACCTGGAAGGCGCCATGCATTTTCTACGCTCGCTGCCGATCATCAACGGCAAGGTAGGCATCTTTGGCACCTGCTCTGGCGGACGCCATGCCTACCTGGCCGCGTGTCGCGTGGCGGGCTTCGATGCCATCGTCGATTGCTGGGGTGGACGCGTGGGTGATGGATCCAGAGAGCCTGAGTGAGAAGCAGCCGGTGGCGCCCATAGATTACACGAAAGATCTGCCCTGCCCCATCCTCGGCCTCTTCGGCGATCAGGACCGCAGCCCCACGCCCGAACAGGTCGAGATCCATCGACAGGCGCTCGAGCAACATGGCAAGAACCACGACTTTCACATGTATGAGGACGCCGGTCACGGCTTCTTCTATCACCATCGACCCAACTACCGCCAGGAGCAAGCCGTCAATGGCTGGAACAAAGTGTTCGACTTCTTCGCGACCCATCTTCGCTAGCTACACTCAAAGGAGCACCAAATGACTCTCACTGCCCAATACATCGGCAGCGTCCAGCGGATCGATCGGATCATCAAGGCCAAGACCGATGGCCTGACCCACGCCGACAGCATGAAACAACTCCCCTTTCCAGGCAATTGCATGAACTGGAACTTAGGCCACATTCTCGTCTATCGTATGCAATACCTGGGCGTGATCGATGGCAGCAGCAAGCCAGACGAAGCCGAATTCGCAATCTACGGCGGCGGCTCGCCACCTTTGACAGACAGCGCAAAGGCGATCCCGCTAGAGAGCCTCCTGGTTCGGCTGGATGACGCTTCTGCACGGGTCGTCACGGCGTTGCAGGCAATGCCTGCCGGCAAACTGGCGGAGATGTACGACAAAGAGAAGGGAGTCACCATAGCGGATCGACTGACCTTCTATCTGCTCTTTCATGAATCCTACCACGCGGGTCAACTCGAACTATTACACGAGCTGGGAAAGGCCGCGTAGGGGCATTGCCGGCCAACGCCAGGCTCCGACGCACACAGTTTTGAACAGACGTAAACAGCGCCCACCCGACCTACCAGGCAGTCCGCCTGTGGCCAAAAGCAAGGAGAGAATCCCATGTGTACGATGATCGTCAACCAGACCACGATTGAGGGGTGCGGCAAGGGAACCGCGGGTTGGTTTGCAGTAGACCAGGCCAACGTCTCCTATGACCACCCCTTTCACGCGGCAATGGAACATGCCCTGAACATTGATTTTGTCAACGAGGCGCAGGGGCCGGGTGCGCGCGTGGCGGTCGAGTTGAGCGTCGCTTCGGCCCAGAAGTTGGTCGAAACGATCAACGCGGTGCTGGCCCAGGCTGAGGCAGGCGGTTATCTGGAAGATGGGGAGCTGCGCGCGCTGCATGGTGCGCCGGAACCCACTTGACGGAGGGCGCCAAGGAGCACCAAAATAGCGGCCTTTTCTTCGTGAATCCTCGTGTGACTTTGTGGATCGCTACTTTTCGCCAATGGCCATCCACCCCGTGGCCCGACGCCATCACCGACCAGCATATCTTTGAGGGAAAATATGAAGCGACTGGACCCGATCAATCAGCCCGCGATGGAAGGCGCGCTTTTCACCGATCAGTATCAACTGACGATGGCTCAGCTTTTCTTCCGGCAAGGCGTCCATGAGACCGAAGTGCAGTTCGACCACTACTTCCGTCGCTATCCAGATTACGGCAGCCACCAGGCTGGCTTCTGTGTCAACGCGGGGCTGGAATGGCTGCTGCGCTGGATGCACAACGCACGCTTTCGCGACGAGGACCTGGCCTATCTTGCCGCGCAGCGCAACAGCCGCGGCGCGCGGCTCTTTGGCGATGACTTTCTGGCCTGGCTCGCCAAAGAGGGGAACTTCGACGGCATCACCCTTCATGCCATCCCCGAGGCCGCGTGGTCCACCCCAACACGCCGTTGACCGTGGTGCGCGGGCCGCTGGCCATGGCGCAGATTTTGGAGACGTCGCTGCTCAATCATCTCAACTACCCCACGCTGGTCGCGACAAAGGCCGCCCGCATCGCCGAGAGCAGTCGCGGCAGCGCGATCCTGGAGTTCGGACTGCGCCGAGGCCAGGAGAAGGGCGCCAACGCTGGCACGCGCGCCGCGCTGGTGGGTGGGGCCAGCTTCTCGTCCAATGCGGGCCTTTCGCATACCTTGGGCTTGCCGCCCAAGGGAACCCATGCCCACAGCATGGTGCAATTCTTCATGAGCCAGGGCCTAGGTGAATTGGGCGCATTCCAGGCCTATGCAGATCTCTATCCCGACGATTGCCTGCTCTTGGTCGACACCATCGACACGTTGGAAAGCGGCGTGCCCAACGCGATCGCCGTGTTCGAGGGGTTGCGCAGCCGGGGCCATCGACCTGTCGGCATTCGGCTCGATTCGGGGCGACCTGGCCTATCTG
>JAAUPU010000334.1 GCA_012032975.1 Caldilineaceae bacterium
TGCGGGCAGAAAGAATGTGTGCCCTGGCCCGATTTGCCATGAGTCTGAGTTCCAATGCCGAGCAGACCGATGGCCACTCAGTGGATGGAGCGAACCCTCGATGACTCTGCCAACCGAAGGCTCTCGCTCCCACAAGCCTTCTTGGCGATCGATGCCGTGTTGATTTTGTATCGAAATATCTTGGACGGGATAGTCGTGAACCGAAAGGTCATCGAGCGAAATCTTCAGGAAGAACTCCCTTTCATGGCCACTGAAGAGATTTTTGATGGCAGGAGTGGTGCTGACATCAAATGTGGTGGCAGCCCAGAATTTTCCGACCAAGCCGGTGCGGATCATCGTGCCGTTTTCGGCCGGCGGTGCAACCGATATCGTGACCACGGTGGACGGCATCCCTATGTCGCCGCCCCGCGAGCAAGGTCCACCGCTCGACTTCCTCACGCTGCTACGCATGCGCCAGCAGGTCGAAGATGCCGGGCTGACCCTTTCGGTCATCGAAGGCTATCAACTCTCGGACCGCATCATGCTTGGCCAGCCCGGCCGAGACGAGGACATCGATAGCGTCTGCCAGAGCATCCGCCACATGGGCGCGGCCGGCATCCCCATCTACTGTTACAATTTCATGGCGGTCTTCAACTGGCTGCGCACCTCGACGACGACGCGCACGCGCGGCGGTGCGCTGGTCACCAGCTACGATGACCGACTGCTAGCCCATGCGCCGCTGACCTATGCGGGCCAAACCACCGATGAGGAGATGTGGGAGAATTTCGCGTATTTCTTGACTCGCGTTGTGCCAGCAGCGGAGGAAGCCAATGTCAAGCTGGCGCTCCACCCAGATGACCCACCCATGTCGCCGGTGCGCGGTCTGGCCCGCATCATGCGCAGCGTCGAGGCCTTCCAGCGGGTCTTTGCCCTGGTCCCCAGCCAAGTCAACGGCATGACCTTCTGTCAGGGCAACTTTGCGGCCATGGGCGATGGGGATGTGGCCGCGGCGATCCGCGACTTTGGCAGGGAGGGCAAGATCTTCTTCGCCCATTTCCGGGACGTGGCCGGCAGCGTGCCTGCCTTCCAGGAGACCTTCCACAACGACGGCAAGACCGACATGGCCGCCACCATGCGCGCCTATCGGGACATTGGTTTCGATGGTCCGATGCGCCCTGACCATGCACCCACCATGGAGGGCGAAGCAAACAGCGACCCTGGCTATATGGTGCTGGGCAAACTCCACGCAATTGGCTATATGCAGGGGTTGTGGGAGGCGGTCACGTCGGAAGAGCTACCATGAGATTGGACATCCAAGAATAGAGATTGGCGCACCGTAATTCCAGGACCGCATCCCAACCTCCAGTCTCCAGTCTCCAGTCTCAACCTTCAACTACCCACCCCGGACAGCAACAGCCAATCACACCCTCAATCATCAAGAACCGGCGCACGTCCACGCGCCAGCTTCGGGTTGCGCATCTGCAACAGACGCACACCGACGCCAAAGGTGACAAAGTCGCCCTTGGGTTCGATGACGATGACCCGAGTCGTGGCCAGAGTCACCTCGTCCTCTGCCATGCCGTGATAGAGCGCACGCAACGCATCGGGGTCGACCGCGGCCGGCTCCATGACCTGCGCTGTCCCTGAAAAGGTGATCGTCGCCGACGGAATCTTGAGCCAGGGCATGAAGGGCACCCGCTTGACGATGGGCACGGTCAGCGAGACATGCGGGTTCTGTGCGATGTGGCGCACCTTCCACGCATCCGTCTTGGAGCCGATGTAAATCTTGCGATCCTGCACATTGTAGACAATGCCGACGGTGCGCGCCTCCCCGTTTGGCGTGACCATGCCCAGCACGGCAAAGAGATTCTTCTCGATTTCTTCCCACACCTGCGCGGTTGTCAATTCAGCCATCCAATTCTCCTTTGACGTTTCAATTTGCACGCGCAGCCGCTCCATCTGAGACCAGCACTTCGTTGTGAATACCGAGACTGGTGATGCGTTTCCATTCGCTCGCTGCGTAGCAAAGTGTCGAGTTGCTGCCTACATTCTAGCAGACTTTGGCCGTCATTGCGCGCGGCAAGAGGGTCGTGAGTCTGCTTCAACGTGGGTGTCAACGAGACCTCCTCGCAGGGAGACGCCCCATTCCTGACGCGCCCACCCCACGCCCGACGATTTACAAATCAGTCGATGATGCTTATAATTCGTGTCGATTCTACACAATCCTGCTTTGTCGGTCTTTCCAAGACAGGGAACACCCACGAAGGGACCAAAAAACGCCAGGATAGTAGCTCTTTCGTCGGAAGACTTCGTCTGACTTGGGGGATGGGATATTTGGGCAATGGCTTCAGGATAACCGATGTGTGGTGGACCAATCTGCCGCTCTGGACGCAGTCTATTCAGGTAAAATAGAGAAGGAACCGAGATGACCAAGACAACGCTTAACCGCCGTCACTTTCTACAGACCACCGGTCTGGTGGCCGGTCTCGCCGCGGCCAGCCCGCTGTTGAAGGGATGCGCACCCGTCGGTCCGGCTTCGACAGGCGGCTCCGGTAGCCAGCCTGTCAAAATTGGCGTGTTGCTGCCCTACACCGGCATCTACGCCGTTCTCGGCAGCAGCATTACAGCGGCCATGGAGATGTACCTGGACGAGGTAGGAAACGAAGCGGGCGGTCGCAAGATCGAGCTGATCATCGAAGATACCGAGATCAAACCCGACGTCGCCCAGCAGAAGGCGCGCAAGCTCGTCGAGCAGGATGAGGTCGATTTCCTGACCGGCATCGTCAGCTCCGGCGTGCTGCTCGGTCTGCGCGATTACATCATCGCCAATGAGAAGCTGCTCATCTGTTCGCTGGCTGGCTCGAACCTGCTCAGCCGCGAGTTGAAGACACCCTATATCTGGCGCACGTCGTTCACCAACTGGATGCACAACTGGCCATTGGGCAGTTGGGCCGCGGAGAACGTGGGCAAGAGCGCGGTGCTGAGCGTGCCCGACTATGCGGCCGGCGAGGACAGCCTGAGCGCGTTTCAAAACAGCTTCGAGGCCGGCGGCGGCGAGGTGCTCAGCATCCAGCGCACCCCCTTCCCCAACATGGGCGACCCGGCGCCCTTCATGGCCGAGATCGCGGACATCGCGCCGGATCTTGTCTACGCTTTTTATGCCGGCAGCGCGTCCGCCACCTTTGTCAAAGCCTACGACGACTTTGGCTTGACCGGCAACATTCCCCTGGTCGGATCGGGATTCCTGGTCGAAGAGGATGTGCTGCCCGCTCAAGGCGCAGCGGCGCTGGCGTTCACAGCGGTCTGCACTGGCGCCCTGCTGGACAACCCGGAGAACAAGGCCTTCACTGCCGCCTATACCGAACGCACCGGCAACAATGCCGATGTGTCGGCTGTGCATGGCTACGATACCGGCCGCGTCATTGTCGACATGCTCAACATGCTCGAAGGCGACACCAGCGATGTCAACCGCATGATCGACAGCCTGTCCGGCATTAGCTTCAAAAGCCCCCGTGGCGATTTCTCGCTTGACCCCGGTCCGCAAGCCCCCCGTCATCACATCTATCTTCGCGAGGTCCAGGACGAGGGCGGCGAACTCTTCAACGCCATCGTCCAAGATCTGGGCGAGACCGTCGATCCCGGCGACAATTCCAAGGGCTAGGCGCTGGTGAATGGTGAATTGCGAATGATGAATTCGCAATTCACCATTCACAGTTTGCAATTCCAAATGGAAACCTTTCTCCTCCAGCTTCTCAACGGCCTGGTCTTTAGCATGTTGCTCTTTATCATGGCCGCGGGGTTGTCGCTGATCTTTGGCCAGATGGATGTGGTCAACCTGGCCCACGGCTCCTTCTATCTGCTGGGCGGCTATGTGAGCCTTTCGGTGGTGCAGCGTTTTGGCTACTTCTGGCTGGCGCTGATCATCGCGCCGCTGGTGGTGGCCGGGCTGGGTCTCTTCCTGGAATTCTTCTTCTTGCGGCGCATGTACGGGCGCGCGCGCCATCTCGACCAGGTGCTGTTCACCTTTGGCTTTGCGTTGATCTCCGCCGACCTGATACGCTGGCACTGGGGCGCCTATGTGGAGGCAGTGCCTGTCCCCCTGTTGCTCTCCGGGCAAGTGCCCATCTTCAATCTTCAGTTCCCCATCTATCGACTCTCTCTGATCGTGATCGGGCTATTGTTGGCCGCTGGCCTCTGGCTTCTGCTGGAGCGGACGCGGGTCGGCGCAATCATTCGCGCCGGCGTCACCGACTCGGTCATGGTCGGCGCGTTGGGCATCAATGTCCAACTGGTCTTTTGCATCGGTCTTTGCGCTGGGCGCGGGTCTGGCCGGTTTTGCCGGTGTGCTGGGTGCGCCGGTGCTCAATCTCTATCCCGGCATCGATTTCGAGATCCTGATCTTCACGCTCGTTGTGGTGGTCGTCGGCGGCCTGGGCACGCTAAAGGGGGCCTTCTTCGGCAGCCTGTTGATCGGAATGGCCGACACCTTTGGCAAGGCGATCCTGCCCGAATTCACCCAGTTTCTGATCTTTTCGGTGATGGCGCTGGTGTTGCTGGTGCGACCGGCCGGTCTTTTTGGCAAGAAGGAAGGCTGACGCGGTGAACCGTCTATCGCGCGGGCTGGCTGCACCTTTGGCCGCGTCCTTTGCTGCGGCAATGGTCGCCCTCTTTGCACAGATGGAACGGCGTCAGAAATGGGTTGCCGCGCTTCTGCTTGTGGTTGCGCTCACCTTCCCCCTCCTGGTGCGAAGCTACACGCTCAGCCTGGGCATCGAGGTGCTGATCTTTGCCATCTTTGCCATGAGCCTGAACTTGCTGCTCGGCTACACCGGTCTGGTCTCCTTTGGCCATGCCGCCTTCTTCGGACTTGGCGCCTACATCCTCGCCTTTATCCGCGATCAACCTGTCGTCGAACCTACTTGTCACTGTGCCGCTGGTTGTCCTGGGCACTGCAGCTGGCCGGCCTGCTCATCGGCGCGATCAG
>JAAUPU010000335.1 GCA_012032975.1 Caldilineaceae bacterium
CGTCATGCCTTCTTGGCCCATTCGACCTGTTTTGCTGGCCAGAAGCCAACGTCTCATCGACCTGATAGGCGGGTTCGGGAGGATCTAATATTTCCTTCTGCACCGGCGCGGCGATGAGTACCTCGCGATCCGGCTTGGTTCCATACAGATTGAAGGTGATGGTGCCATTAGCAGCGTTGACCGACGGCTCGACCAGCAAGTAGGCGCCGGTGTCGTTGCGGAAGCGGAAATCTACTGTTGGCGTAAAAATTGTCGCATCCATCCCCGGCTCGCCATACCAGTCCACCACATAGCCATGATTGTAGCGCTCGACGATGGGTAGACCGGCCTGATACGCAGCGCGAAAGACCGTCGTGCTGACCTGACAGACGCCGCCACCCACTCCCACCGCCGTGCGGTCGCCCCAGATGATCAGCGAATCTTCAAAGCTGTTGGCCGAGCTGACATCCTTGACGACATCGTTGAAGCTGAAAACGCCGTCTGGCGGAATGACCACGCCGTCAAATTTCTCCGCGGCCACTTCGATATTGCGCACCCGCGCGGCGCTGCTGCCAGCAAAGGTCGTCGTCCCACTGGCGACCAATTCGCGAATCCCCATCTCGCCAATTCTGTGCATATCCACTGCCGGCGAGAGTTCGGCAACCACCAGCGCAGCTTGGCTTGCGTTGTTGGCGACGGCGGTCTGCATCGCGGTGATGGTGGCGTCAATGTCCAGGCGCCGGCCGGCTTGGCTGCTCTGCAATACCGAGACGCCGCCTGTGTCGGGGTTGAAGCGCAGCCGCGCATCACGCGATGGGACGGCGATCTGTTCGGCCAGCACTGTCAGATAGCCACGCAGCTTCTCTTCATCTAGCCGCAGTGGTGAGTCCTCGACGGTCAACGCGCTCAAAGTGGCGACGTCCACGGCCAGTTCTAATCCAAAGAGTTCGTCGCGCAAGAGCAGGGGTTGGGGCGTAGCAAGCGCGGCAGCCGCGTCCTCGACCACGACCACCGGGTCGGCTGGCGGCGGCAGAATCGTTGCTTGCAGAGGCACGGCCACGGTCTGCACATCGCCTTCCGACTGGATCGCCTGAACCAGTGCATCCACCGTGGCGTCGATATTAACTTCCAGGCCGGCCTGGGCGGCAATCATCACTTCGCCAACCTGGCTGCTTGGCCGGGGCGAACGCTGGGCCTCGCGGGCAATCCGCTCCACCGTGTGACGGAGCTGTGGGAGATCGAACGTCAACGGTGGGGTAATCGAACGACCGAGCAGCGCGGTTTGAGACTGTTCCGCAATTCGTTCGCTGAAATCACCACGCCGCCCCACGAGGTAAGCCTGGTTCACAGCCTGCAACAGGTCCCCCTGCAACCTCACCTGGTTGGCGGTGATTGGCCACTGCTCATCTTCATGATAGAGCGTCGTAGGAGGCAGCGGGTAGATGGGAATTCGCCGGGTCAGTCGCTCCAAAGCCGCGGCCCGCGTCAGGCCACCCACGGGCACGCCGGCAACGGTCACACCGGTGAAGATTCGGTTGGCATGCCAGAACTGCCAGGAAAAGAGGGCAATTACCAACCCAATCAACACGAGGCCTAGAAAGATCGCGACCAGGTCAAGAGAGGTGCGCCGCACTCGTTGTGCGTCGGGGTTGTTGGATCGTGTCGCTTGCATCCATCACATCCTAGCCAAAAGAGACAGCCAAACCAGCCACTGGAACTGAACGAATCTGCGTCAGCGTGGCCCGAACTGAGGCAAAATAAACCAACCTGGAATCCAGACATTTAGAACAAAGAGCAGAATAAAGGGCATCGCCCAAGCGACCGGACGCATATAACAGAGTGTGGTCATCAGCCACGGTCGCTCGGCCCACTTTTGAAGCCAGAGCGGCAACCGCTCTATTCTAACCTGGTTTGTGCCAATCAGCAGTAAGGGCTGCAACAGTAGAAAGAGCGCAATCAACGAAATGGTCACGATGGTCCACTTGTCCAACGAACCCATCATCCAGCCGATGATGGCAAGCGACCCTGCCAACACGGCAGCCAACAGACCCGTAATGATCCCCTGCATTGGATGGAGTACCTCGCGCCAGGCCAGCGCCACAAATGCGCCGATTGGCAACAGACCCCAAAAGAAATAGCGACCCTGGTGTTGCACAAACTTGGCGTTGTACCAAATGTAGCCAGCAAAGACAGCGGCGACGACCACTCCAAAAAGAATTAACACGCTGATCTGGAAATGGTTCATATCTGTGTCAGGCTCGCCCGAGATCAGCCGCACAACGGACCAAAGCAAGCCCATAAAGAGTACACTGGTGAAGAGCAAGAAAGCTGTATAGATCCGCTGGTCCAGGAAGAGACCAAGCCAGCCAAAAGCGCCCCAGAAGCTACGAAAGGTGAGGTTGATCGCGCGCTCGCCATAGGCCACCCACCCAAACTGAGCAATCCATTGATCGGTGCGCGGCTGCCCGATCACAACCTGGTCGTGCCAGGCAAGCCCCAGAAGGTCTTGAACGCCATAGAGTGCGCCGTTGCGCAGCCACATGGGCAACGCCAACAGCAGCGCTGGCAGAATCACCCATGCGGCGCTGCGCACCGCAGGTCTCATCCGTCCAAGGCGACCGTCACTTGTCTGTGGTCGAGGATGACGCCAGGCAACCACGAAGACGACAAGCAACACAATCAACAGGACCATATGGCCGTAGATCTTGGTCAACATCCCCAAACCTACCAGCAGACCGAGGAGCAGCAACTGAAATCTCTCGCGGCGCTGCCCAACCTCTCCCCCATCCGCAAGCTCTGAACCAAAACGGTCATGCATCCAGTGGATCAGCGCCAGGATGCTGGCCACTGTGAGCAATTCGGCCAGCCCATCGTTGTTGACAGCCGCGGACATCGCGACGTGCATCGGCAGCAACGCGGCGAAGCCAGTTGCGCCAAGAACAATCAGGTGTTTGCGGGGAAAAACGAAGTCCAGACACGCATAAAACAAGAGAATCGCGCACGCGACCAGAATGACGTTAAAGAGCCTGAGAGCCATCAGGCTTCCGCCAGTCAGCCAGAATAGAGGCGTGGCTATCATGTAAAAGAGTGGCGGTTGATAGGACTCGTAGCGGAGCTGCTCTATGGGAAAGCTGGATGGAAAGTTCAACCTCACTGCTTTTTCGAGCAGGGGTTGGTTGTAGTCGCCCATGCGCAATATCGGCAGGCTGCCGGTGGTCGCAAGATGCGCGATGTAATTATAGTGGGCTGGCTCGTCGGGCGCTTGCCACGGAGGGGTCAGGAGGGCGTAGAGCGATGCGACCAGGAGGTAGGCCAAGAGAATCGCCGTGAGCCAGCGCCGCGGATGACGGATATACAGTTGGTCAAAAACGTCTGGCTGAGCTACATCCTCGCCGGATTTGGCTGCCCTGGCGCGTCCGATCTTGTAGGTCTTGTACGGCCGGGGATTCGCAGAGGCTGGCGTGCTTTGCATAGACACTTGTCTGGCTAGCCGAGCTTCTCTGCCATCAACTCTTCGTCAGCTTGACGAAGAGCGGTTGGGGCGCGGCCAGCGCCTGCCCCGCCGACAATTGACCAGGCGTCCATGTTCCCGTTGCGTGGCTGTGATCATAGCGCAGCAGCAGATGGCTGCCCCGGGCGTCGGGCGCATCTTGGGTAAACTGGCGACCAAAAAGGGGCTGCTCATAGCCAAGCATGAGGTGTAGTTGTTCGCTGCTGTGGGGCAGGATCGGCGCCCAGAGCAGCTTGAGCCAATCAATTGCCTGTAGCGCCACATAGACGGCAGTGGCGGCCGCGTCGGGATCCTGCTTGATCAGGGTCCACGGCGCTTTTTCGTTCAGATACTGGTTGACGCGCTGACTCAGGCGGCGCACCTCGAAGAGCGCTGACTTGAGCTTCACCGCCGCGTAGAGATCACCCACTCTCGAAGCCGGAACGGACATCGTCGAGCAGCGTTTGATCCACCTCGTCAAGCGCGCCCGGGGTGGGCACGGCGCCATCGAAGCGCTTGAACGCAAACCCCAGCACTCGGTTGGCCAGGTTGCCCCAGTTGGCGACCAACTCGTTGTTGACCCGATCCATAAAATCCTGCCAGGTGAACTCCACATCGGAGCTCTCTGGCGCCAGCGCGGTCAACACGTAGCGCCATGCGTCGGGCTGAAATTCCTTCAGCACGGTGTTAAAGCCGATCACCCGGCCGCGGCTGGTGCTGAACTGCTCGCCGCCCAGGTTCAGATATTCGTTGGCAGGCACGTCATAGGGTAGATTCAGGTGAGAGTCGCCCTCGCTGTAGCCGAGCAACATACCCGGCCAGATAATGGTGTGGAAGGGGATGTTGTCCTTGCCGATGAAATTATAGATCAACGCTTCCGGGTTGACATCCGCATCCCACCAGGCCCGCCATGCCTGCGGCTGGCCGCTGATCTGCGCCCACTCCAGCGCCGCGCTCAGATAGCCGATCACCGCATCGTACCAGACATAGATCCGTTTGTCTTTGTATTGTTCGCCGTCAACCGGGATCGAGATGCCCCAATCAATATCACGCGTGATCGCGCGTCCGCGTAGCTCGCGCAACTCGAGTTGGCCGCGCGTATAGTTGAGCACGTTTGGCCGCCAATGTTCCTTGCCCTCGCCGATCCAGCGCAGCAACGGGTCATTCATTTTGGCCATGTTCAAGAAGAAATGCTCGGTCGCGCGCACCTCCAGATCTGTGTTGCCGGTCAGCTTGGAACGTGGCTCCTTGAGTTCAAGCGCATCGTACAGACTGCCGCAATTGTCACATTGATCACGCGCGCTTCGTGATAGCCACAGACGGGACAGATGCCTTCCACATAACGATCCGCCAGAAAGCGACCAGCTTCCGGGTCGAACAGTTGCTCCTGCACATCGGTGTAGAGATAGCCCGTTTCCAGGTGGCGAACAAACATGTGCTGGGTGACATCCCAGTGATTCTGGGTATCGGTGTGGGTGTA
>JAAUPU010000336.1 GCA_012032975.1 Caldilineaceae bacterium
CACCCGCAACCAGCACGCGTCTTCAAACGCCATCGCCGCCCATCTCCCCACGCTGTTGATCTGCCCGACCAGTGTGGTCGCCAACTGGCGCCATGAGATCAACCGCTTTGCCCCCGGTCTGCGCGCTATGGTGCATCATGGCGCGACCCGGTTGAGCGGCGATGAGTTCCATGCGGCGATTCGCCTGCACGACCTGGTGATCACCAGTTTTGGCACAGCGCGGCGCGACATCACTCTGCTCGGCGGCTATCGCTGGAGCGACCTGATCCTGGGATGAGGCGCAGAACATCAAGAACCCAAGCGCCAAACAGACCCAGGCCGTGCGCAGGCTGGATGCGCAAAACCGGATTGCGTTGACGGGTACACCGGTGGAGAACCGCCTTGCCGAACTCTGGAGCATCATGGAGTTTCTGAATCCAGGCTATCTGGAAAAGCAGGAAAAGTTTCGCCAGCGCTACATCGTGCCCATCGAACGCTACAACGACGAAGAGTGCGCAGAGGCATTGCGCCGAGTGGTACAGCCCTTCCTGCTGCGCCGCCTCAAGTCCGACCCGACGATCATTTCCGACCTGCCAGAGAAAAATGAGATGATTGTCTATTGCTCGCTGACGCCGGAACAGGCGTCGCTATACGAACAAACGGTGCAGACATCGCTGGCCGCGCTCAACAACAGCGATGGCATTCAGCGTCGGGGACTTGTCCTGGGGCTGCTTACCAAGCTCAAACAGATCACCAATCACCCTGCCCATTTCCTGAAGCAGGAAGGGCCTCTGACGGGTCGCAGCGGCAAGCTCAACCGGCTGACGGAGATGCTGGAAGAAGCACTCTCGATCGGAGACCAGGCACTCGTCTTCACCCAGTTCGTGGAGATGGGTCGGCTGCTACAGCGGCACATCCGCGACGAACTGGGCAGCGAGGCGCTCTTTCTTCACGGCGGTACGCCAGCCAAACAACGCGACAAGATGGTTCAGCATTTCCAAAGCGAAGATGGACCCAGCATCTTTGTGCTGAGCCTGCGCGCCGGCGGTTCAGGGCTGAACCTGACGCGGGCCAACCATGTCTTTCACTTCGACCGGTGGTGGAACCCGGCGGTGGAGAACCAAGCCACTGACCGGGCATTTCGCATCGGCCAGACGCGCAATGTTCAGGTACACAAGTTTGTCGTCGCCGGCACGTTGGAAGAACGTATCCACGAGTTGCTTGAAAGCAAGCGCGCGCTGGCAGAGTCAATTGTCGGCAGCGGCGAGGATTGGCTGACCGACCTGGACACCGAACAGCTGCGCGAACTGCTGACCTTACGCCGCGAATTGTTGGAGGAGGACTAACCGATGGCAACTCAGCCACCCATACAACGATGGTGGTCGCGGCGCTGGATGGCCCTGAGCGATGCGCCCGCTGGCAGACAGAGCGAAATCACACCGCCAAGCGCCTCGCGCAAGAGCCGTATCAAGCGGCTGGAGATCCAGCCGGCGTTGATCCAGGCGCGTGTGGTCGATCCAGAACGGGGCGAGTGCGATGTCGAGTTGGCCGCGCCGCTCTTGGCCGATGAAGAGTGGGCAGAAATCCTCGACCGGATCGCAAACCAGGCGTTGATCTCCGCACAGTTGTTGGCCGGTCAAGTTCCCAGCGAGATCGAGTCCATCTTTGCCGCGCTCAACCTTGCCCTGTTGCCGCGGCCAGATCAGATGGTCCATCGTTGTTCGTGCTGCGGAGCCGCCAGATGTCGCCACGCGCTGGATGTCTATCGGGCGGTGGGCGATCTCGTAGATGAAGACCCCTGGTTGCTGCTTCAGCTGCGTGGCAGAAGCCGGCAGCAAGTCGCGGACGCTCTGCGCGAGCAGCGTCACAATGGACAGAACGGCGGCGCCACTCTCTCCCCAGCCGACCGGACGCTGGACCTGCCGGGTCTGCCGCCTTTGCCAGACGACGCCAACCGTGCGCCAGGTTTGGCCAGCGATCTGGACAACTATTGGGGTTCGGTCAAATCTTTGGAAAACTTCCACTATCGCTTTACGCCACCCCGTGCCGAATTTGCCCTGCTACGTCGCTTGGGGCCACCGCTGTTTGACCCCGACGGCGACGTCGTTCATGAAGCCATCGGCGCAGTTCAACGCTTGGTGAGTAAGGAGGCGCTGGCGCTCGCCTTTGCCGCCGAACCCGTGGACCTTGCCGAGCCTACACGATGATCATGTCTCCTCCAGAGTAAGGCCAGTGCCGGAAAATAACTATCCACGAAGTCTCACGAAGTCTCACGAAGAAACAGCCGATATTTTGGTGTTCCTTGGCGCCCTTCGCAGATACTTTTTATTTTGGATTCGCCCAAAGCGCGCTTTACCGTCAGACGCCCAAGATGAGCTACGGACCGCTTTCCTCAAACGAACAACCAGACGGATTCCCGCCCGACTTCACCGCTAGCCAGGCGCAAGCATGGATGCGCCGCTTCTTTCGTGCAGAGGGCTCCTATCTGGATTGGCTCCAGGAGCCGACCGCCTACCTCATCGAAGCGCGCGACTCCACGCTGGGGATCGACGCCAGATTGGGAGCGTTGAGCCAGCTTTTTGCCGCGCTGGATCGGGCGCACACAAAGCTGGCGGCGCTGCAAAACGAGGAACTGATCGATGCCAGCCTGCGCGAAGAGCTTCAGCTTGTGCTGCCAGCCTATGCCGAGGAGTTATTGAGTTCGGCAGATGCGCTCTGGCAAGAGGAGTTGGCGACAGCCTTGGTCAACCGCGGCTTGCATCCCCGGCATGTAAACGATCTGCCGGAGCCACAGATCCAGGCCCTTCGCGACTATTTCATGCGGCGCATTTATCCGCTCTTGACGCCGTTGGCGGTGGACCCAGGGCACCCCTTTCCGTTCATCAGCTCTGGCAGCGCCAACCTGCTCGTCCAGCTCAGTGAAGTCCATTCATCGGTTGGCAATGATCGACACCAGCTCTATGCCCGCGTCAAAGTGCCGACGACCAGCCCAATCTTGATCGACCGCCAGCGGCCGGCAGTCGCAATGCCCATGCTGAATGAACCCGGTCCAAGTGAAATTGGCTTGCCGCTCGATTTCGTTTGGTGCGGGGAGACTGTGCGCCATTTCATCCAGACGCTTTTCACTGGAATGAACATCAGCAGCGTCCATTTCTTTCGCTTGCTGCGCGCCGGACCCGCAACCGCGGGCGCTGCACAGTCCATCGTTCGACCGCGAGGTCGCAGCACGCTGCGCGACACGCCAGTGGCGCCTGTGGTGCGCCTGGATGTGGAGCGGAGCGCACCCCTGTCGGTGGTGGAGTGGCTGAGCAAACATGTGGGGGTGCCCGCCCATGGCATCGTACGTAGCGATCTGATACTGGAACTGGCCTGCCTGCCTCAGTTGGTGGCGCGCGTATGCCATAGCCCAGGTGCAGACGAAACCACTCATGGGTGAGCGTGGCAGATCGCTGGCCCTGGTCGCGATCCAATTTGCCTGCCTCGGTGTGATCGCGTGGACCGGTCCCCTCTTGGCCCGTTCGCCGATTGCTCTGCTCCTTGAGTTGGGCGGTATGCTTCTGGGTCTCTGGGCAATCCTGGCGATGGGTCCAGGCAACTTCAATGTCACGCCGGAGGTTCGGGTCGATGGGCGCTTCATTGCCAAGGGGCCTTATCGGCTGATCCGCCATCCCATGTATGCCGCGCTCCTGCTGGTGGCGGGTGCGCTGGTGTTCAACCATTTCACCTGGTTTCGGCTGGTTGTCTGGATCATCCTTGCCGCCGACTTGTTGCTTAAGTTACACTACGAAGAGAGCCTGTTACGGGTGCGCTTTGGCGAGTATCCTGCCTATGCACAGCGATCGTGGCGTCTAGTCCCGTTCATCTACTGACCTGCCATTGGGGATAGCCAAGCCTTCAGATCAGCCAATTCGCTCATGGAGCGACCAGATGGGCCTAGTACACCTCGGCGTAGATAGTCACACAGATATCGTAGGTCACGCTACCAGCGTGACATCTCTGGTTGACGAGGATTGTCCGGCTGATAGCCGGACCTACGATCTGTATACTCATTTACGCCCCCATGTACTAGACATCTTTCACAAAGGGGAGACGGAAACATGAGAATCAATGCCGCTGTGGTGCGCGAGATCAATCAGCTGACCATCGAAGAAATCGAGATGGAAGGGCCAGGCCCAGAGGAGGTGTTGGTGCGGATTCGCGCGGCCGGCGTCTGCCATTCGGATCTGCACACCTACAAAGGCGAACTGCGCACCGTGCCGCCGGTGGTGCTTGGTCACGAAGGCGCCGGTGTGGTCGAGCAGATCGGCATCAAGGTCGACAAAGTACGTCCTGGTGACCGAGTGCTGGTCAACTGGCTGCCCTCATGCAACCAGTGCGCCACCTGTCTGGATGGACGCCCCACTCTCTGCGAGCGCTTTCCTGCCACCACCTTTCAATCCTTGATGCCCGATGGCACCACCCACCATCGCACCCTGGATGGCATGGTGCTCAAGCCCTACCTCAGTTCGGCGACCATGGCCGAATACGCGGTGATCCACCAGGACGGCATCGTGCCTATCGGCGCGGACATCCCGTTCGATGTGGCCGCGGTGGTCGGCTGTGCGGTGATGACAGGGGCGGGCGCGGTGCTCAACACGGCCCGAACACCGGCGGGCAGCTCGGCGGCCGTGATCGGCTGCGGTGGTGTCGGTCTCAGCGCGCTGTTGGCCTGTCGTCTGGCCGGCTGCGATCCGCTGATCGCCGTCGATGTGATGGAGAGCAAACTGGAGATGGCGCGCGAACTTGGCGCCACCCACACGATCAATGCCAGAGAAGAAGATGCGGTCCAACGGCTGCGCCAATTCACACACAATGGCCCCGACTATGCCTTCGATAGCGTCGGTTCGGCGATCACGATCCCGCAGGCGTTGCAGAGCGTGCGGCCTGGCGGCACCGCGGTCGTCATGGGCTTGCACGCCG
>JAAUPU010000337.1 GCA_012032975.1 Caldilineaceae bacterium
GGCTTTACAGGGAGATGGCTACGTTCGCGTCGGCTGAGGTTTCTGAGAAGGCGTAGGGGCGCGGGCGGAGGTAGAACCACGGACCTCAAGACCGAGGTCCGCGCTACAAATGACGGTGACTCTCGTTCGTTGGACCGCTCCCCTCGCGGTCACGGCCGGATTGGGAACTTCTGTTTGACTTGCGCTGTCATGCTCGACCGTTTTCTCGCATCGCCGGTCAGGGTCGCGGCCGCCGTGTTCTTTTCGGCTCTCGCCTTCTATCTGCTCGCCGGGTGGGACATTGGGGCCGATGCGCTCGACAGCGACACGCTGAGTATGGTGCTGCAATGGCGGCTGATCGGCAATGGAGTTGTGCTCGATCATTGGAATCTGTCGACGCCGAAGTTTCTGCCGGTCGTGCTCGATGGTTCTCTTTTTGAACTAGGCGGGTATGGGGCCGTGCTGGCGCGTTCGCTGCTGACAAGCGCGCTTCTGATCGCCCTGGCGACGGCGTTTGTGCATCGGGCGGCGGGCTGGCAGGCGAGCCTGGCGGCGGCCGGGCTTTTGGTGACGAACCGGGCGACGTTTGGCTCAGCCTTCGGCGGTAACTCAACAGTGCTGTACACAACGTTCCTGCTGGGGGCGGCTTTGTGTTTTCTGGCATGGCCCTCGCGCCGGGCTGTAATCGGGGGCCTGGCTGCTGCTTTGCGCCGCGAGTCTGACGAGGTTCGAAGGCTTGTCGTACCTGGCGCTCGCGGGGGCGGCGTTGTGCGCGGCGAGTTGGAAGCGGAAGTGCTGAAGGATTGCAACCGGATCAAATCGCTGCTACAATGGCGACACAGCGCGCCCGCACCGCCATCCTCAAAGCCTGGGCGCAGCAGACCCATCCGCAAGATCTCTATCGTTGGAATCTGCTTCCCGAAATGAACTATCTGGATGCATAAGACAGAAGTGGTCCGATCCCCCGCGTGTGTTGTATTGCCCCGCTCTCTGGAAGAAGGTCTCATCGTGCGCTCGGCCACAGAGTACGACATCCCCGCACTCGCAGACTTCTATGACAATATCTTTCGCGAGGAGCATGACCCGCCCGCTGGCTTTCGGACCTGGATCGTTGATTTGACCTCTGGTCAGCATCCTGTCTGCCGCGTCGACAATTTTGTCGTGGTGGAAGATCAGCGCCGCGATGGACGAATCGTCAGCAGCGGCGTTTTGTTGCCGCAACGGTGCATGTTCGCCGGCGTGGCAGTGACCGCGGGGCAGCCCGAATTGATCGCCACCGACCCAGACTACCGTCATCGCGGTCTGGTCCGAGAGGTCATCGAGGGGTTGCATGGAATCAGCCAACGACTAGACCATCTCTTTCAGTTCATCGGCGGCATCCCCTGGTTTTATCGCCAGTTTGGCTACGAATATGCGGTCGCGATGAATATGACGCGCACCTTGTCTGCGACCGACATGCCCCGCCTGCCGGCTGGCCAGACAGAGCCATTTTCGATACGCCTTGCGGAGGCCGGCGACCTGTCCGACTTGCAGCGATTGCACCGGCAGGCCAGCCAGCGTTGGCTGCTTTCGACCGTCTGCGACGAAGCTCGTTGGCGCTATGAATTGCTTGAGCGAAGCCGGGCGTCGCTGGAGACCTTCAACATCTGGACCCTTGTGCGCGGCGACGAACGTACAGGCAAAGTGGTTGGCTATGGGTTGGCCAAGAGTCGGCTGCGCGGGTCGAAATTAGGCATCTGGGAGCTGGTGGCCGACGAGGACATTTCGTGGCATTCGCTTCTGCCGTCGGTCTTGCGTGGCTTTCAGTGCGAAGGGCAGACGCTCGCCGCGGCGACCGAAGGCGCCACATTCGACCGGCTGGAAATCTCGCTGGATGGCGACCATCCAGCCTGGGAGTTTCTGCAACCGTTGCTCAGCCCCAGACGTCCGCCCTATGCCTGGTACGTACGCGTGGCTGATCTGCCGCGACTGGTACGCCAGATTGCGCCCGCGCTGGAAAAACGGCTCGCCCGCTCACCGATGGCGGGATACAGTGGCTCGCTGGAGATCAGCTTCTTTCGTGAAGCCGTTTGCATGGCCTGGCAAGATGGCAAGCTGGAGCAGTTTGAATCTTTGCCGATGGAGGCGCTCGAAGGCCATCGACCCGCGGCCATGTTCCCGCCACTTGTCTTCTTGCAGTTGCTCTTCGGCGCTCGCACCTTGGACCAGTTACAAGAGTCCTTCGCCGACTGTCGCGCGACAAACGAGGCGCGACTGCTGCTCACCCACCTGTTCCCACCCCAACCGTCGTCGATACGACCGTTGGTTTGAGAAAACGATGGCGGTCCGAACGCTACATCAAACCGCTATCGATCTACATCAATTTCACCATCTTTCCAGGAGGAGTACATGCGTAAACATCTGTTGTTCACTTTTATCTTGATTGCCGTACTGGCGCTGGCCGCCTGTGCGCCGGCTGCGGCTCCCGCACCGGAGGCAGAGTCTGGCGCTGCAGAAGCGACGAGCGAGGCGCCCGAAGAGGCGGCTGCCGAGGCAGAAGCGATGCCAGCCGCCGAAGGGGTCTTCACCTACTGGGGCGGCCTGATCTTCTCGGAAGAGGCCAACCAGATGCTGGTGGACCGCGTCGAGCAGTGGGGGGAAGAGCGCGGCGTCGACGTCGAGGTCGTCATGATCAACCAGAACGAGACCGTGCAGCGTGTGTCTGCCGCGATCGAGGCGGGCAACATGCCCGATGCCTTCGATGTGGGCGCCGACTTCATGCTGCTGCTCAGCCAGCAGGACCAACTGGAACCGCTCGACGATCTCTACGCCGAGATCGGCGACATGGTTGGCTGGCTACCTTCTTCCGAAGAGGCCGTGAACCCAGAACGCTATGGCGGCAACATCTACGGCATCCCCTTCAGCCTGGGCGGCAATGTTCTCTACCGCCGCGCCGACGTCCTGGAGCCGGCTGGCTTCACCGAGGCGCCGGAGACCTGGATGGAACTGCGCGAGTATGCGGCTGCCGCGCAGAATCCGCCTGAGTATTACGGCATGGGTTTCGCGCTCTCCAACGTGGGTGACGCCAACACCACCACCACAACCATGATGCAATCGTGGGGCGGTCGCGTGGCCGATGACGAGGGTCTCAACTGTACGCTGGATAGCCAGGAAGTGCGCGATTGGCTGACCTGGATCACCGAAGCCTATGCCGAGGGGCTATTCCCCCCTGGTGTGACCACATGGGATGGCGCGGGCGACAACGTGGCCTATCAGTCTGGCAACGCGGTCTTCATCTTCAACCCGGGCAGCGTCTATCTCTACATGCGCAACGAGGACCAGGAGCTTAACGACGCCACCAAGTATTCGGCGCTGCCGGCGGGTCCGGCCATGAAGGTTTCGCCCGTGGGCGCCAATCTGCGTGCGATCTCCAAATCTTCGCAAAACAAGGAACTGGCCATGGACCTGATGAAATACCTGGCCGAACCCGAGTTCATGAAGGAGTACTACTACAACGCCATCTATGGCCCGGCCGCGGAAGCCTATGAGGATGCGCCCATCTTCACCGAGAGCGCGGTTCATGAAGGCTTGCTCGACCTGGCCAAGAACGGCACCTACGGCGCTTTCCCGATGTGAACAACGTCTCGTTTGCAGAGTATCAGACCAACTTCCTCACCCCGCGCATGGTCCAGCGCGTGGTGGTCGATGGCCTGACTGTGGACGAAGCGGTGCTGGAGACCCAGGAAGCATGCCAGGCGATCTACGACAAGAATCAGTAGCCTGATGCCCGTACGGGTCAAACTCAGTTGACGCGAGGGGCACGAGGTGGGGTGGATCAGAGATGACCAGAGGAACGAGAAGTATGCCCGCCCCACCTCACTGCCCCGTACCGTTGTCGCTCCAATCCGTTTGAATAGGCAATCCTTTGCAGCAGGTGAGTAAATCCTATGGCCGATCAAGTGATTCCAGCCGTACAGCCCTCCACACAACCAAGAAGACGCTTGACCATGAGCCAGCGCGAGATGGTGATGGGCTATATCCTGGTGCTGCCGGTTGTGGTCTGCCTGCTGACCTTGGTGGTCTATCCATTCTTCTATGCCATCTGGATCAGTTTCACAAACCGCATGGTCGGCCAGCCAGGCGAGTTTGTCGGCCTGGCCAACTATCGCTATCTGATCAATTGGGTGGATTTTCAGGCCACGGTGCGCAACACGATCGTGCTGGTGACATCGGTGCAGACGCTCAAACTCGTGCTGGGGTTGGGCATTGCGCTGCTATTGAACCAGCAGATCCGCGCCCGCCAATTCTGGCGCGGCTTGATCCTGTTGCCCTGGGCCATGCCGGCCTTCGTGGCCTTCATCACCTGGAAGCTGCTCTTTGCACCCCAGGGCGGCGCGTTCAACTATATTCTGATCAACCTGGGGCTGGTGGACAGCCATGTGGACTTTCTCAGCACCAAGGCGCTGGCCATGCCCAGCGTGGTCATCGCCAGTTTCTGGCGCGGCTTTCCCTTTTGGGTGATCGCATTTCTGGCCGCGTTGCAGAATGTGCCCCAGGAGCAATACGAGGCCGCGGCCATGGACGGCGCCGGCAAGATACAGCGTTTTCGCCACATCACCGTGCCGGGGATTCGTCACGTCGTTTTGGTGGTGCTGTTGCTCTCCACCATCTGGACAACCAACAGTTTTGAAGCGGTCTGGCTGATGACCCAGGGCGGTCCGTCCAACGCCACCATGACCTTCCCGGTCCTGGCCTACTTTGGCCTGCAAAGCCTGCGCATCAGCGAGGCCGCCGCGGTGTCGGTCTCCATGTTGCCGATCTTTGCCGTGCTGGCCCTGATCGTTGCCCGCATCCTGCAGAAGGAGGAGTAGCTTGCTACACAAACTGAGTCTGGGTCAGAAGTTGGTCTATTACAGTCTGCTGGTGTTGCTGGCGCTGGTGATCCTCTTTCCCATCTATTATATGCTGTCGATATCGC
>JAAUPU010000338.1 GCA_012032975.1 Caldilineaceae bacterium
CGGAACGCTCGCCACGCCTGGGTCTGGACAGCCCCAACAAGACGATGATGGGCGCAACGCAAAAAGCTTGGTTCAAGCAGGAATTGCTGGACGCTCAAGCAAATCATGCATTGACCATCTGGGTCAGTTCGGTGCCGTGGATCTCGGCGCCGCGATTTACGCTGACGACTGGGGAGGCTACGCGGTCGAGCGCGCGGAGATCGCACAGTTCATTCAGGACAACGGCATCAACAACCTTGTCATGCTGGCGGGCGACGCCCACATGGTGGCCGGCGATGATGGGCGCAACAACCGCTATGTGAGTGACGGCGCGCCGCTCTTTCCGGTCTTTCATGCCGCGCCGCTCCATCGCGGGGGATCGATCAAAGGGGGGCCGTATGAGTTGGGTTCGTTTGTGAATCCAACAGTCGACGACGGTCAATTTGGCGTAGTCACGGTGGAAGATGCGGGCTGGGATGAAATCTGCGTCGAATTTAGCGGCCAGCGCAATCCAGCCGAAGGCGGCCCGCTGATCGAGCTACTCCTCTGGCGACGTTGTTTTGAGGCGAAGCCGCAGCAAAGCTACCGGCATGCGCGCAGCTTTCAGAACGGCGTTATGCCCGACTCAACTTACGGCCAAATGCAGGCCGCGGTGATCGGCGAGCAGACGGCCGGCGTCGCGCGCAAGGGAGCGGCACTCTGCACAGTGGACGGCGACGATCCGCCGGGGACAGGCCGCGACGTGGTCACGCTTCTGAGTTGGCCATTGGCAGGGCTGCCGACCGGCGCAACGGTTGTGGCTGTCCGCCTATCGTTTCACATTCAGAATCCCAGCGATCACAGCTATGGCCTTTTCGCGATGAAACGCGCTTGGCAACAGGGCGCCGCGAGCTGGCTTAGCGCCGATGGGCTTCACACCTGGGAGAAAGCCGGCGCCGAGGGCGACGCCGACCGAGATCGTACAACATTGGGCGAATTGCGCGCAGACACGGTTGGCTGGCAGGAGCTTTGGCTCAACCACCAGGGCATTGCCCAGGTGCAGGCGTGGGTCGACGACGCAGAATCCAACTTTGGCTTCGCGCTGGCCAATGCGACGGTCAGCGATGGCATTGCTTTCGACTGTCTGACCCCACTCACGCCTGAGAATCAACCCAAGCTGACGATTGAGTACATCCGCACAGGAGCGACAAATTCCACGCTTTATCTCCCCCTGTTGATGAAATAGACGCTTGCCTTTCAGACATCCCAAAGCGTCGCGCCGATATAGCGTTCGCCGTCGGGTCGATCATTGAAGTAGTAGACCGTGACCAGCTTGCCGTCCGGTCTCTGAACTGTGCGCGGATAGCCCAGATCGTGGTTGCCCCCGTCCGCGCGGAGGACGATGGGCGCGCCCCAGCTTTGCCCGTCGTCCTCGCTGATCACGGCGCGTATTCCAAACGGCTCGGCGCGGAAACCATAGGTGATACAGAGTCGCCCATCGGCCAACCGGGTGAGTGTGGGTGGGTTGCCGCCGAAGCCAGTGTCGGCAACGGGGCGCGCCAGAAGCCGCCACTTTGCGCCGCCGTCGTCCGCTGTGAAGAGGTCGATCCAGCAAGCCGCGTTTGGGCCATCGGACCGGCTGCCGCGATATCGCACCGCGCACAGCAGGCGCCCGCCCGGCAGACGGACGCTGGCCGGCATGATCGCATAGCCAGCCGGCTCGGGCGTGACCCAGTCAACGAAGCCAAACGACTTGCCGCCGTCCTCTGTCCGCGCGCAGAAGACGCGCCCCTCGTCGCCGTTTGGCTTGGCCGCGGTGAGAAAGAGCAGACAACTGGATGGACCTTCCACCACGTAGTCGGTGCGCGCGGCGATCCCGCTCTGGTCGAAAGAGGGCAGGGCATACGGACCCTGCCAGCTGCGGCAGCGGTCGGTAGAGGCATAAAACCAGGAGCGTGCGCCCGCGGTCAAACCGGTGCGAGCGCACATCAGCGCAAAGTCTGGATGGGCAAAGTCGATGCCATCGGGTGGCGGACGTATACCGTCCTCCTGGTCGAGCGCGGTGGAAAGCTGATGCTCGGGCAGCACGTGCTCGTCCGCCGAAAGGCTCCGACCGCCGGGCGTACGACAGGGCGTTTCGTCAACCTGCCAGGTGCGCCCCCCGTCCAGGCTGCGCGCCTGCATGGCGACAAAGGGACGGGACTTATCGCGCGGGTGGAAGCTGTCGTCGCTGGTCATGTAGCCCAGCGTGAAGCCGACCACGATCTCGTCGCCCCACGACCAGATGCCGTAGTTGGCCGGCAGCCCGCATATCGTCCGACAGCGCGGAAAACCGTCACGTGGTCCATTTATGCCTTCCCCAAGACCGCGGCCAAGAGGGCCATGCGAATGTACATACCGTTGCGCATCTGCCGGAAGTAGGCGGCACGCGGGTCGTCGTCCACCGCATAGCTGATCTCGTTGACGCGCGGCAGGGGGTGCATGACGATCATCTCCCGCTTAGCTTGGGTCATCAACGCTTCGTCCACCACATATTGGTCGCGCACCCGGTCATAGTCGGCCAGGTCGGTGAAGCGCTCCTTCTGAACCCGCGTCACATAGAGTACGTCCACATCGGCGATCACGTCGTGGACATCCTCGGTCATGCTGAACCGCCGGCCGCTGGCTTTCACCGCGTCCAGCACATCCTGTGGCATGCGCAGAATGTCGGGGCTGACAAAGGTAAACTCCACGTCGTAGCTGGTCAGCAACTTGGTCAGGCTGTGGACGGTGCGTCCATATTTGAGGTCGCCGACCATGGCCACCTTAAGCCCATCGCTGCGCCCCAATTCTTCCAGGATTGTAAACTGGTCGAGCAGCGCCTGGGTGGGATGCTCGCCGATGCCGTCGCCGGCGTTGATCACCGGCTTGCGCGCATAGTGTGCGGCGGTGGCCGCCGCGCCTAGATCCGGGTGGCGAATGACGATCAGGTCGGCGTAGCTTTCCAGCGTGCGCACGGTGTCGGGCAGGCTTTCGCCTTTGGTCACCGAGCTGTATTGGACGTTGTTGATGGGGATCACCTGGCCGCCCAAACGCAACATCGCGGCCATAAAACTGGAGCTGGTGCGCGTACTCGGCTCGTAAAAGAGGTTGGCCAGGATCTTGCCCTGGAGCAAGTCCGCGCTGCCGAAACGCTCGACAAGCATGCGCATTTCGTGGGCGACGCCGTAGATATAGTCCAGCTTGGTGCGGTCGAACTGGCTGACGCTCAGGATATCCTGGCCGTAGAAACCATTGCTCATGCGGTCTGCTGGCATTCGATCCACTTCTTTGAGTTGCTCGCTCATTTTTTTTCTTCCTTTTCAGTTTGGAGTGGCACTTTTGCACGATCTCGTAAAAAGCACGATCTTGTAAAAAGACCGATGAACAGTGGGTTCATCGGTCTCTGGTCAATCACGATTCATTTTGAAAGAGCAGCCGTCCGCTGCCCGGTTCTGCCAACAACTGGCCATCGGCGAAAACTTCGACGCCCCGCAGCCTGACGCGTTCCACTCTGCCGCGTACTCGGCGCCCGGCAAAGGGCGTCCACCCCACTCTGGTATGCATCGCCTCGTGGTGCAAGAGATACTCCGCGTCCACATCGACTGTCACCTCGGTCTCCGGCTGAAGGGGCAGCCCGTAGATTCGCCGCGGGTTCACAACACAGCGCGTCAGCAGATCCTCCCACGATATCTGCTCTGCGTGAACGGCTGTGATCAGCAGCGGCAGCATGGTCTCTACACCGGGCACGCCAGGCGGGGGCGCCGCTGTCGGCGACCCTGTCGGTGCTGCTGTCGGCGACATTTGACCGTCTGCACGCAGCGAGATGCCCTTTTCGGCCAGGGTGTGGGGGGCGTGGTCGGTGGCGAAGATATCCACGAATTCCAGATTTTCCCAGAGTGCAGCCACGTCATCGGGGGCGGCCAGCTTTGGCCGCATGTCGCCCAGGCTGCCCAATCGCACGGCATCGCGCTCATCCAGGAAGAGATGGTGGGGTGTCACCTCGCAGGTCACCGGATAACCACGCTCCTTGGCCGTGCGGATCAGTTCGATCTCGCTGCGGCGGCTGACATGGACGATGTGAAGCGGAACCTGATACAGGTGGGAGAGATTGAGACAGACCGACAACATCAGCTCTTCGGCGTGGACGGCAATCGGTCCGATGCCGCGGCTCGGGTTTTCGGGGCTGCGATAGCCGAGCGCTGACCCACATTCGGCCCAGGTGCGGAAGAAGCGGTGCATCAGCTCCAACGAGTCGATACGCAGGCTTCCGAACGTTTCGCTGACATAGATCTTCAGGCCACACGCGCGCTCGGCAACGGGTAAATATGCGTCCAGATCGGTGCTGGTTGCGCCCACGAAGAGGCCCACATCGCAGACAATCTGCGCCTGGCCAGGGCCGATTTTTCCTGCAAAGCATCTGGCGTGGAGGTGGGCGGCAGGGTGTTGGGCATGTCGAGCACGGTCGTCACACCGCCGGCCAGCGCCGCGCGCGTCCCCGACAAGAGATCCTCTTTCTGCGTGTATCCCGGCTCGCGCAGATGGACGTGGGCATCGACCAGACCGGGAAGGCGCATGATCGCCATTGGATTCTCCGCTCTCCGCGCATCGCTACTTCGATGCATTTTTCAACACAGGTAGACAAACGAATTTATTGTAATGACTGGAACACAAAGCGCCAAATGGCCCGTTGTCCGTTGCGCTATCAGTTCTGTCACAATCCTCGCGTCGTGGCCGCTTCACAGCGGTGAATGGCAGCCAACCGTCAGCCAGATGGTGGCAATGCTGGCCGGTTTCAGGATACGATCACCCACGATGTTGCTGTTCACCATTCTCGGGAATAGAACCACGGATTACACGGATGGCCCGGATGAAGGGATGGAGGGATGAAGGGATGAAGGGATGAAGGGATGAAGGGATGAAGGGATGAAGGGATGAA
>JAAUPU010000339.1 GCA_012032975.1 Caldilineaceae bacterium
ATTGGTGGTCATCCGGTGCAAGAAATCGGCGCGGTCGTTGCCGGTCAAACGCAGCACTCCCGCTTCGGGACGCGCCTGCACGGCGGCGCCATCAGCCAGCGCGGCCACCTGGCTCGGTTCAATTCTTGAAGCTGTTGTGTCTATCATTGGTTTCCCTTCATCTCGGTCGAACCCACCATCTCACCGCCAGCGACAATGGACGGATGGGATGCGGTCGACGCCCTTGGAGTCTCCATAGCTTACCATAGACCGAAGCGCC
This sequence comes from Caldilineaceae bacterium, assembly GCA_012032975.1. The sequence continues at coordinate 260 of JAAUPU010000339.1, forward strand.
GCATTCATTGCAGATGGCTGCGGGCAAAGTTCACAATGCGGTCGAACATCTCTTTGCCAGCGTCGCTCATATTTTCATCCACCTGGAGATAGTGGCTGGTGTCCTCGTAGTAGAAAGTCTCTACTGGCACACCGGCCCCCCGTACAGCATCTTCCAGCGCGATTGCCTGGTCGATGGGGATGATGGTATCGGCGCCAGTGTGGACGATCAGGGTCGGCGGCAACTGTTCTGCCGTGAAGATCGGCGAATAGCGCAACAAGTTGAGTGGATAGATGTTTGGCAATCCCAATGCCGGGATTAGGGTGGCGTACGATTCCGGGATCTCCAGCTCGCCGGCGTAAAAATCGGCCGTGCCGTTGAACGCATCGCTGATGCCGCCAACGGTCACCCATGCCGCGATCTCGTCGGCTTCGTCGCGCAACAGACAATGCAGGATCGCGCTGCTAAAGCTGCCGCCCAGGGCCACGGCGGGTCCATCGCCCACGTGAGGGGTCAATGCGCCACTTTGCGCCAGCGCCAGCACCACGCGGCTGTCCAGCGTATGTTCGTCGATATCGACGCCGCGGGCCGTGGTCGGCGAGAGCGCAACCAGTGCAAAGCCCTGGTCGGCAAAGGCCACGCTGACCGGCTCCCACCCTTCGATCCCGCCGGGATAGACGACAAAGAGCAGCGGCAATTGTTGATCATCCTCCAGATCGAGTGGGAGGTAGACGCGCACCGAGTCGACCACCACGCCGTCGCGCTCAAACTGATAGGCGTAGACCTGCGCTTGCGAGCCAGGCGGATAGACCGACGTTGCGGTGTAGGCGTGGGTCATCGTCAGATTGACCGCAGACGCCAGCGTTTGCGGCAACTCCGTGGCGACATGCTTTTGCAGCACAATGAGCGGCGCTTCACCGGTTTCGCCGCTACGGATCGTCACCAATCGCGAGTTTCCCAGTGCATCCGTAGCCGTCGCTTCGTCGTAGTCCGCGCCCACCGCGGCAGGCACATATTGACCGGGTGGAATGCCGTCGATCTGATAGCGACCGGAGCTATCGGTGCGAGCCGTGTGGGGTGTGCCATCTCGCTCGGCCACCACAACGACTGCATTGGTGACGGGTTGACCTTCGTGAAGCACCTGGCCTTGCAGCGCGCCGGGCGGTGCGCCGATATTGGGCGTTCCCAGGGTTCCCAGCTGCTTGGCAACCAGATAGCCGAGTACATTGCCCTCCGCTGTCGGTGCGCAGCCGGCGACGAATGCGCCCAATGCCAGAAGGACGATACAGAATTGTATCTGCCGCAGTTTGGTCATCCCAATCGCTCATCCCGATCGCTATTTCTTGGCGAGAGTCGTGCACGCGATTATAGCACGCGCACGCGCGCCAAGCCAGCACCTTGGTCGATTCCGGGGGGGCGCGTTCAGGGCAATCGCTCTTGACAGAAAGAAACCCCAACCCTATAATCTCGACAGACTCCACTTCTGCCTTGCGTTCGATTCCATCATCTGGAACCACCGCTCGGGCTGACGCCACCACACAATCGTTCAAAACCTTTGACCTGCTATCAGTTGTCAACAACGTAAGGAGCGCACCAATGGCCATGCAAGCCGACTTTATCTGGATGAACGGCGAAGTGATCCCCTGGCACGAAGCCAAAGTGCATGTCTTCACCCATGCGCTCCATTATGGCAGCAGCGTCTTTGAAGGCATTCGCGCCTATGAGACCGAGGCAGGGCCGGCCATCTTCCGTGGGCACGATCATTTCGAGCGTCTTTTGTATAGCGGCAAGGTGGCCCGCATCCCATCGCCGCTGTCGGTCGATGAATGGATGGAGGTCAGCGCTGAGGTTTTGCGTGCCAACAAGCTGAGAAGCGCATACATCCGGCCACTGGTCTTCCGCGGCTACGAGACGCTGGGCGTGGACGGGCGCAGTTGCCCGGTGGATGCGATCCTGGCGACTGTGCCGTGGGGCGCATACCTTGGAGCAGAGGCGCTCGAAAAGGGCGTCAGCGTGCAGGTGAGCAGTTGGCGACGAATGGCGCCGGACACGCTCAGCGCGTTGGCCAAGATCGGCGGCCAATATGTCAACAGCCAGAGCATCGTCATGGAGGCCAAAGACAACGGCTTCAACGAAGGCATTGCGCTGGATATCAATGGTTATGTCAGTGAGGGCAGCGGCGAGAATATCTTCCTCGTCCACAAGGGCGTTATCTACACGCCGCCACTGGCCAACAGCATATTGGGCGGTATCACGCGCAACTGCGCCGCCACCATCGCCAAGGATCTGGGCTACGAGGTGAAGGAGATCACCATTCCGCGCGAGATGCTCTATTTGGCCGATGAGATCTTCTTCACCGGCACCGCGGCCGAGATCACGCCTGTGCGCGCGGTGGATCGCTTGCCAGTGGGCGCGGGCACGCGCGGCCCGGTCACCAAGGCGATCCAGGATATCTTCTTTGGCATCGTGCGCGGTGAGTTGGAGGACAAATGGAACTGGCTGACGCCAGTCTCGCTGGCAGAAGAGGTGGTTGCGGCGTAAGGAGGGAGGCAGGCATGGCAGAGAACAAGACACAGCCAACCGATGAGAGCGTTGAGGCGTTCTTGGACAGAGTCTCTGACGAGAAAAAGCGGCAGGATTGTCTTACTCTATTGAAATTGATGCACGAGGTGACCGGTCAAGCACCGCAGATGTGGGGGACGAGTATTGTGGGCTTTGGCAGGTTCCATTATCGTTATGCCAGCGGACGCGAAGGCGAGATGCCTCTCATTGGTTTTTCGCCCCGCAAACAGAACTTGACCCTCTATATCATGGATGGTTTTGACGAATATGACAGGCTGCTGGAAAAACTGGGCAAGCATTCGACCGGCAAGTCGTGTCTCTACATCAAGCGGCTCGACGACGTCGATCTGCCCACGCTCCAGAGGTTGATCGTCGAATCGGTCAAACACATGGTCGAGTCCAATCCATAGGGCGCCGACAACCACTGCGGAGCTTGGTCGTTGGCCCCATCGACACTTTGCAGCATACAGGGCTACGGGCGATTTCTCCCCGTGGCCCGTTTGTTTGGAGGGTTTGACGCTCGTCCGCGCTGGTTCAGCGCCCGACATCATCACCGCTCCAGATTGACATTCGGCGTCGTTGCTCCCGCTCGTGGCATACCATCGAATTTGACCTAGCTCGAATCTCTGCTTGAGGTGACCCTAGTCTATGCAGATCGATTTCATCGATTCCCTCACCGCCAAATGCGAAGCCGACCCCCGTATCCGTGCGGCCTGGTTGGCTGGCAGCTTTGGCAAAGGCATCGCCGACCGCTGGAGCGATGTGGACGCACACCTGCTCATCGCCGATGAGTTCATCGATGAGTTCCGAGCCGGCGTGAGTGAGTGGCTGGAAGAGATTCGCCCGCTGGTCCTCTACCGGCTGATGTTCGGTGGCGAGATGGTCAATGCCATGACGGTCGATGCGCTGCGGATCGACATCTGGCTGCACAGCGGCGATCGGCGGGGAGGTGGTCGAGGGTCAAACTCGCGTACTCTATGCCCAGCCAGACAGCCTCAACGACAAGCCAAACCCCGGCACGACGCTCACCCAAGAAGAAGCAGCCCGCGAATTGGCCCGCGCCATCCCCGAGTTCTGGCGCTGCATCGCCATGCTCCCCGTGCCGCTGGGCCGTGACGAACGCATCATCTGCGCCGGCGGCAACTTCATCATCGCCGAAACTGGTTCCGTGTGCCTCGTCACCAACGAAGGCAATGCGCGTCTGGTGACGACCATTCCGCCGGTACACGTCGCCGTCGTCGGCATCGAAAAACTGGTTGGCACGGTCGAAGAATACGCCACGTTGACGCAGATGCTCACGCGCAGCGCGACTGGCCAGACGATGACGTCTACACCCACATGCTCAAACGGGACCACGTCGTGCTGGCGAATTAATTTCGCAAAATCCGGCACCAAACTGGGCGCCTCCTGCTTCATATCAATGTTGATCCACAGCTCAGGGAAGCTCTCAAACACCTCGGCCAGCGTGGGAATGGTGATGCCCTGGCCGCGAAAGGGAAAGGTTTGCCCGCCGTCGGAGGTGAAGCGGAAGCCGGCGTCCAACTGTTGCAGTTCGGCGAGGGTGTGATCCTGGATACGGCCGTTCCCCTCCGTCGTCCGGTCCACCGTCTCATCATGGCAAACCACAATCACGCCATCTTTGGTCTGGTGAATGTCAATCTCCAGCCCATCAATTGGCAGCTCCGCCGCCTTGTGGAAGGCCAGCATCGTGTTTTCCGGGTACAGCCCCCGCCAGCCGCGATGGGCCAGCACCACCGGCCCGCCCTGAGAGGCGAATGGTTTATTGGGGGAGACGCATGAGAATGGCTTTGAAAATGGTTAATTGTTAATGGTAAATGGTTATTTTTGTCACCTTGTCACCTTGTCATCCCTTCACCCTGTCACTGAACAACTTCCAACAACAAATCCGGCCTGTCCGTAATAATCCCATCCACCCCCAGCCCAATCAACCGCTCCATTTCGGCGGGGTCGTTGATGGTCCAGGCGTGAACCTGGATGTTGTGGCTGTGGGCCACGCGGACGAAGCGCTCAGTGATGACGTCCACTTCGCCAATAACGGGCAGCGAGGAGGTGAGCGGCACCTGGAACGCC
>JAAUPU010000340.1 GCA_012032975.1 Caldilineaceae bacterium
CATTTCGCGGGGATGGAGCGGGTCGGTCAGCTTCAGAAAATGCACCGCGCCGAACTCATCGGTCAACGGCTGCCCAAGGCGGTCGGGGTCTAGATCGCCGCTCTCTACCAGGCAGGTGGCTTCTTGACCAGGACGCTGCACCCAGAGGCTGCTGGCCCGGATGTGGATTTCCGCGTCCATGGGAAAGAACTGTTCGCCCTGGGTAAAGCGGATGATCGGTTCGTAACGGCGCAGCAGCGCCAGGTCCAGTTTAGTAGTCACGAGGCGGCGCGGGTTGAGCGGGGGGTTTGGCGAAGAAAGCCATACGCACATCGGATGAGTTGAGATAGAAGGCCATCAGAATCGCATACAACATAAACAAGTAGAGAAAAGAGGGGCGAATGCCATTCCAGTACATAATCAGAGCCGCCAATAGGATCGTTCCCTGTAGCAGCATGGACAGGGTCCAGGAGTTGCGGTTGCCAAAGACCAAGCCGACGATGATCAGGAGGGCGGCCAGCGCCAACGGCACGAAGATCAGCGCCAGCAAAACCGCACTGATCGCCACTTCGGACGGTACCCCTGCGATGAGTTCACGCTCCCAATCGAGCCACAGGATGTTGGCGATGGCCAGTCCCGCAAGCAGGATCGACTCAATGGTCATCAAGACCGTGACCAGACGGAGCGCCCAACGACGCGACTTTGCATCGAGCGGAATGGGATTGAGTGAAGGGGTTGAAGTGTGCGCCATGGCAGGTGTACGTTGATCGATGGTTGGCTTGGACGGGCAGGAATGACTTGAACGAGCGTGCTGCGTGAACGATTGACGTATCACGCGCTACGGGCTATCCGCCGTGAAGACGCAGCCGAAAACCGCCGATGATCGAGACGATGCCGGCGATGATGCCGGCGATACCCACCACGCGCAACAGAAGCTCCACAGAGTTGGTTGGATTGCTGAGCAGGACCAACCCCAGCGCAATCGAGATCAGCCCGCGGCGATCATCGTCCACTCGTTGGTCACCTCTTTGCGTATGCGGATCGCCACGACGATCTCCAGCAGACCGGCGACCAGCGCAAGCAACCCGACCAGATAGATAGCCGTTGACGCCGTTGTTACTGGGTTGAAAACGATGAAGAGACCGGCAGCCACGCCGATCAGCCCGCGCACCATCACCAGCCACCAGCGCGGATCGGAGGCCCGGTGACGAATTGCGCCGAAGGCCACAAACAGCCCATCGACGAAGAGATAGGCGGCGATCAGCTGGGCCAGGATAAAAATTGAAGCCTCGGGCTGGACCAGGACCATCAGACCCAAGATCAGCACCATCACGCCGCGCAGAACCATCAGCCACCAGGCGTTCTTCATGACCATGGTCAGGTTCTCTGGAATATAGATCGACATCGAAACGGCTCGTCCTTTCGGTGGGTGGGTGTTGGCGAACCCAATGAATGCCTTCGGTTGACTCGGTGCTGACCAATTATACTCACACCCCGACCATGTCCGCCAGACTTGCCCACCCTTCGGGGTTGCAACGTGGCGAAATTATCCCACCACCCGGCATATCGCGCCGCCTTAATTGCGCCCCGCGGCGCTTTGCTTTACACTCTTGATCAGTGCGACCCAACGGTTTGGGCCAGCCTTCAGGAGAGAGCGCAACAGCGGACGGGGTCTCGTCCAACGTTCTGACGCCTCCAACCGGATACGGAAAGATCCGTGAACCAGCCAGATCGAGACCAGCTGATCCAGGAACTTCAGACGACCCAGGCGCAGGTCAGCACGCTGCTGCGAGCGATGGCAGATGTGCAGGATTGGCAGGTCGAACCGGCCGAGTGGTCCTTTCGCTACATCGCCGCCAGCCTGGCTACGGTGGAACGCACCTGCTTCCTGCCGCGCATCGTGGAGATTGCCTCTGGCAGCCAGCCAGTATTCGAAAGCTATGTCTATGTCGGCCACGACTTCAACCATCATGACTTGTGCGAGTGGCTTGACCTGTGGGCCATTGCCCGTCAAGAGATCATCGATTTTGTACGCGAGCTGCCCGTGGAAAAATTGCTCTACACAGGCATCCACGAGCCATTTGGCACATTGACCTTGCTCGATGCCCTGGCCGAGATTGTGACCCACGACCAAGGCCATGCCCGCCACATTCAGCAGCTGATCGCCGATTATCATGAAGAGTTGGGACAAAATGGCTGACGCTGGAACTGTGAGGATTACTTGTTTGAAGTAGCGTTTCTCGGCACATCGGCCTCCGCGCCATCGGTCCAACGGGGCCTTTCGTCGGCAGTGGTGATGGTCAACGAACATCGTTTTATGGTCGATTGTGGCGAGGGCACCCAGCGCCAGATCTTGCGCGCCGGGTTGGGCTTTCGCCGTCTGGATAAGATTCTGTTGACCCACGGCCATCTCGACCACATCCTGGGGTTGGGTGGATTGGCCAGCACACTGGGCCGTTGGGAAGCGCTGGACGAACTGAATATCTACGGTGGCGAGAGCGCGCTGACGCGGGTGCAGGCGCTGATGGAGGTGGTCTTTGGCGCGGGTCAGGTCCATAACGTGGGCGTGACGCTCAACCTGCTGGAGGCTGGCGTGCTGTTCGAGGACAGGAAGTTCGCGCTGACCGCGTTTCCTGTTCAACATCGGGGCGACGGCTGCTTTGGCTTCAGCTTTGAAGAGCAGACCCGACGTCCATTTCTCGCGGAGAAAGCCGAAGCACTCGGCATTCCCCACGGCCCGGTGCGCCGGGATCTCTCGATGGGACTGTCGGCCACGCTGCCCGATGGGCGGGTGATCCAGGCGGATGATGTACTCGGCGACGCGCAACGGGGGACCAAGCTCTGTTTCGTCGGCGATGTCAGCCATACTGGCAGCCTGCACAAAGAGGTCGAGGCGGCGGACCTGCTCGCGATCGAGGCCACCTATTTGGACGAAGATCGGCAACTTGCCAAACAGCATGGCCATATCACCGCGACGGCAGCCGCACGGCTTGCCCGCAACGCCAATATCAAGCAACTCGTTCTACACCATGTCAGCCGTCGCTATCGCACCCAGGACATTCTGCGCGAGGCCCAGGCCATCTTCCCCAATACAGTCGTAGCCAGCGATCTCGACCTCTTCCAGGTGGCCAAGGACAAACCCATCAAACAACGCAATCTACGCGACCGACAATAGCAGCTGTTGAACCGGGCGCATTCAAAATGAGTTGAAGCCGCATTCCCGGAATGCGGCAAGTCATGATTTGCACAGTCCGCGGCTATGAAACATCCAGGATGAACTTGGCCTCATCGCTCAGGCGATCCAGCGTGGTCTGGCTTAGCCACTGGCGCTGATTCGTCTGTTGTGGCTGGTCACGCCGTGTGAAATAGCTGTGCATGGCGCGCCGCGGTCGGTCGGTCTGGTTGAGGGTGCCGCCATGCCAGGTGTGGGAATTGAAGACAACGACGCTGCCCGCCGGCGCGGTCAAAATCACCTGCTGCGGATGGGGCGCCTTCGGATCCGCCAGCGCGTCTTGCGGCGTTTCGCCCCAGTTGTGGGAGCCGGGAACCACGCGCGTGGCGCCATTGCTCTCGGTGAAATCATCGAAGAGCCAGATCGAATTGCAGACTTGGAACTTCCCCGGCGCGACGCGCCCCGCCAGTCTGCGTGCAGCGCCTGAAGACCCTCTCCGGGCAATGCAAAGCGACCGTTGAGCGAAGAGAGTTTGAAGTCGAAGTTGAGCACGCGACCGATGGCCGCGAGCACCCTCGGATGTGTGAAGCAAACCTCGAAAAGCGGATCTTTATCGACCAGGTTGGCCAACCGGGTGGCGCCCGGTTCTTGCTTGAATTCGGCGCCCGATTGCTCCCCTTCCGATGCGGCGAGCGTATCCAATCGGGTTGCCATTGCCTGTGTCATTTGCGGCGAAAGCAGATTCAGCAGCGGCAGATAGCCATTGTCATCCAGGAAGCGCTTTTCATCCTCGCTCAATGTATCCTCACGCACACCCAAGTTGGTCAACGCGGTAGGCATATCCATCTCTATCGCTCTCCTACATACACATAAGGTCGTTGGCCCCACGGCATCGGGCGCCCGCGGCCCATCACCATCAGTTCATACCAGTCATCCCGCTCCAGTGTGAGGTCTGTTGCCGCGGCGGCCTCGGCTATGTGACTTGGGTTGGCGGTGCCCACCAGCGGGATCACGCCACCGGGTAGCTGCATCAGCCAGGCCAACGACAGTTGCCCGGCAGTTACCTCGTAGCGTCTCGCGATCTCCTGCACCTGGGCAACAACGCCCGCCTCGCGCTGCTGCTGCCAATCGCCGTGAGCTGCGGACGCTTTTCCCGTCAAGACCGCTTTGTGCAGCGGACTCCAGCAGAGGATGCTCATGCGCTTTTCCAGACAGACGGCCGTCAAGCCACTCTCCAGCGGTTCGAGGTGCAAAAGGCTGAACTGGGTCTGCAAGGATTCGATTCGCGTGTAGGCGCTCAGACAGCGAATCTCATCCGCCGTGTAGTTGCTGATACCCACGTGGCGGATCTTGCCCTCGGCCTTTAGATCTTCCAGTGCGCGCGCGTCTCCTCGTTGGATTTCACCAGCTTCCGAACCACCTGCAGACACTCTTCATCCGTCGCCGCGCGGTTGCTGCGCGCGCGATGGTGTCTATCTCGCCGATGGCGACGTTGAGCGTCTCCTTGGTGATGATGTCGCGGGCCTTGAAGGCCTCGGTGCGGCGGCGGCGCATGTCGTCGATGAGCATTGGGAAGCAAATCCTGTCGTGGGGTTTGTTGTCCCGACGCGCGGGCGCTCTCGGGCGGCGCACCGTAGCACCCTTCTCGGCGATGTCACCCGCGCGTGTTGTAAGCTCTCAGAGCCGAAGCGCGTGTGCATCCGTTGCGCGTGACGCCCGCTGCCACCCA
>JAAUPU010000341.1 GCA_012032975.1 Caldilineaceae bacterium
GTGCGTAACGAAAGGCTGCCCGGCGACACCACCTACACCCACCAGCTTCGCGCCTTTGTGCGGATGGTCAACGATGGTGAACCAATGCCGACCGATGCCCACGATGCCGTCGCCAACATGGCAGCGATTGATGATATCTATCGCCGGGCTGGACTGAACCCACGAGGGTGAAGCGCCAAGGATAGAGTGTTGGAAGATGGAGCACTTTCGGGACAAGCCCAGTTGTCAAATTGAATGAACTGTGCGCAGTGTCTCGCTTGCCAGACCCATGTTCCTGCCCGGACCCCTTCTCCTTTCACGGCTCCTTCTCTGCCATGTCGCTGCCGCGCACCAAGACTTGAGACCCAAAGCGTTGGCGCAGCTCGCGCACCGTGGCCAGTAATTGCTCCTCTTTTTCGTTGGGCTGATCCCACAGACTCAGTTGGCGGGGCAGTTCGTTCAGCCCGCTGACGCCAACACCCAGTAACCGTACAGCCTGTCCGGGTTTCCAGAGGTTCTCGAAGAGCGTCAAAGCGACCGCGTAGATCCTCTTCGCGTCGTCGGTGGGTTGGGCCAACGTGGTCTGGCGGGTGGGTGTGCTGAAATCTGGCCAGCGCAGCTTGAGCCTGACCGTCGCGCCCGACAACCCGCTCTTGCGCAGTTGGCGGCTGACCGCTTCGGCCTGTTCAGCCAGCGTGCGACGGAGCTTGGCGCCATCGCTGATATCTGTTGCAAAGGTTGTCTCTTGGCTGATCGACTTGGACACCCGCTCGGTGACGATTGGCCTTTCGTCAATCCCCTTGGCTCGCATGGACAATTCAACGCCATGTTTGCCAAACTGACGGATCAGCTCCTGTGTGGAAAAGGCCGCGATCTGACCGATCGTGCTCATACCCAACGCCTCGAGTCGCTCTGCTGTCTTGGGGCCGACGCCCCACAGTGCTCGACTGGGCAGCGGCGCCAGAAACTCAGCCTCCTGGCCAGGCGGAACAACGGTGATTGCATTTGGGGGACCGTTGCCGGTGAATGCGCCCTTGCCCACGTCGCTGGCGATCTTGGCAACCAGCTTATTCGACGCCACCCCAAATGAACAGGGTAATGCCAATTCGTCACGGATCTGTCTCTGGATGCAACGAGCGATGGCGGCGGCAGATTGATCCAGTTCGGTTACATCCAAAAACGCTTCGTCGATGGATATCTGCTCGACCAGTTGCGTTAGCGCTTGCAGACGCTCCATCACCTGTCGCGACGCCGCGCGGTAATCTCCGTGACGACCTGACACGACGAGCAATTCGGGGCAAAGCTTGATAGCTTTGGCCATCGGCATGGCCGAACGCACACCAAATCGCCGCGCCGGGTAGGAACAGGACGCGACGACGCCGCGGCTTTCTGGCCGACCACCGACGGCAAAGGGTTTGCCCTGAAGCGAAGGGTCGCGCTTCTCCTCTACCGCGCAGAAAAACGCGTCCAGGTCGAGATGGATGATCTTGTTCATGGGGTTTGATTGTATCATTGGGCGAAAGCTGTGAAATAGTCGTGCGTATCGTCCGAATCATGCAACAAGGGGAGACAATCATGTTCAAGAGTTACTTCGTAGTGCCAATCCTCATGCTTGTGTTGTGGCTTGTCGGCGCCTGTATCGCGCCGTCCCCAACGCCGTCTGCACAAACACCGGAGGCGGCGACTCCGTCGAGTTCAATTCAAGGTATCGTCTGGCAGTGGTTGAGTTTGACCGAAAAGTCGACTGGCAATACAACGCCGGTGCCCGATCCGCAGCTATATACCATCGTCTTCAACGCGGACGGTACGTTCAACGGCCAAGCCGACTGCAACGCGATTAGCGGCGCCTACTCCCAGGAGAACGGCTTCTCGATCACGCTGGGTCCGTCCACAATGGCCTTCTGTGGTGAAGCTTCTCTGGATCAACTCTATGTGACTACATTGGGCAACATAGCAGCAGGCGGTCCAGATGGCGCCGGCGGACTGGCGCTTGAGACCGCGGGTGGCGAGGAACGCATGGAGTTTGAAAACGGCGGCAGCGCACCGTAGCAAAGTGAACTGACGGAGAGAGCCGATGTGGTTTGTTTGCTGGGGTCAGTATCTGTCTCTTGTCAGTGCGACAAAGAGATAGGGGTGCGAGGCGTCCAAGGGTGAAAAGTGCGCCATGTTGTGGCGAGGTGGCGACGGGTGGACTTGAACCACCGACCTAGGGATTATGAAGCCCTCGCTCTAACCGCCTGAGCTACGTCGCCATAGGCAAACCGCCGGTTCAGCACCAGCGGTTTGGAGTAGCGGGGGTAGGATTCGAACCTACGACCTTCGGGTTATGAGCCCGACGAGCTACCTCTGCTCCACCCCGCGATATTATGAAGTTATCCTACCATAGCACCCATGAAGCGTCAAATTTTGGTGCGGTTACTGCTCTTGCACGTTGTTGTAACTGTCTGCCTTTGTCCGAACTATTGGGTCGCTTCGTCACGGGTTGTCGCAAAAAGATTGAGCCACTGACGCCACTTGGGTTCCAGCGTCTCCTCCACTCGCGCGTGAGATACATCCACTTCATCTGTCACGGCCTCAACCGGCAACGGCTCCGGGGCCTGATGAAATATGATGACAACCTCATCCCCTTCCTTCGCCATCCCCAACTCTTCTCGAGCAATTTTGTCGATGACGTCAAACTTGGTTGCGTTTTTTGCTTCCTCTTGCAGTTCGGCATTGCGAAGCTGCGCGGCTTCGACCCGCTGCTCCCATTCCACAATCTCGCGCTCTAGCCACACTTTTTGCAGCAAGCGCCCTGAATATCCCAGGGCAAACAAAATTGCAAGGCCGATCAGCACAAAGAGCGCTGGTCTGATGTTGCGCGCACGACGTTCCGACGTCGGGCTTGGTTCGGCAGATTGACTTGTAGTCATCAGCGAATTTGACATGAAACTAACCTGACCAACGAGTTGAAAAGAAAAAGGAGACTTGGCTTGCGTCAGTCTCCTTACATCTGGTGCCGCAGGAGGGACTTGAACCCCCACGAGCCTATGCCCACTACGTCCTGAACGTAGCGCGTCTGCCGATTCCGCCACTGCGGCCAACATGCAAATTGGCGTGAAGATTTGCAAGAATGGAATATATCATGGCAGGTGATCCCTGTCAAATTTAGCTCAAATTAGCGGCTGCGCTGGTCAATGATCGATACGACGTTCTCACCAGGATCAATCCTTTTCACTCGCCTGCTGAACTGGGGGGTTCTGGCGGCATGTCGGCTGGCAGTTGATTGGCGGGGACGCGTCGGGTCAGGATGTACCAATCGCTGAACGTTTCGAAGCGATCGGATGGTTCGTTCAGGACACCGACCTGTACATTATGCACCCGGTTGCTGACACCATAGGTGTAGACTGGGTAATAGAGCAAAAGCGCTGGCGCCTCCTCGGCAAATATTTCCTGGAAGCGGGCATATAGCTGCTGTCGGTCTGACTCGCTCACCAGCGTGCGTGCTTGCTCCATGAGTTCGTCAGCCTCGTCATTCCGCCAACCGCCATAGTTCTGCCCGCCCTCGACTTGGGTGCTGTGCCAAAGGGGATACGGATCGGGGTCGCCTTCAACTTCCCAGGCTACCAGCGCAGCATCGAAGCGACGCGGGGCCAGAAAATCACCGACCAAACCAGCGTAGGTCACGGCGACTGGGTTGACCCGAATCCCAAGCTCCTGCCAGTCAAGGGCGATCCGTTCGATCAGCGCCTGGCGTGTGATGTCGTCGTTGCCATAGAGGACGAACTCCATGGGCCGCCCATCCTTGTCCCGTATGCCGTCGCCGTCGCTGTCAATCCAGCCCGTCTGATCGAGTAGCTGGCGCGCTTTTTCGGGGTCATAGTGATATTGCTGCGCATCTGGGTTATAGGCCCAATGTTCCGGTAGCAGCACGCTTTCGGCAAGGATTCCTTGTCCAGCAACGATATCATCTATCAGCCGTTCTCGATTAAGCCCATAGTAGAGCGCTTGGCGGACCTCTTTCTCCTGAAAAAACGCCACGTCTGGATTGTCCTGGTTTAGAACGATTGCAACGTATCCCGGCTGGACCGATGAGAAGACCTGAAGATCCTCGCGTGCCGCGGCAGCAGACAGATCCTGGGGTGTGATGTAACTGATCCCGTCGATTTCTTCCATGGCGTAGGCCGCAAATAGGCTCGGGTGGTCTGGATAGAAGTGCAATTCGAGCGCCGAAAGGTAGGGGTCGGCATCGGTCATATAGGGGCTTGGTTCCAGGCGGATATGGTCAGATGTCAGCTCGGTTACCTGAAGCGGACCAGATCCAACCGGTGATGCGCTGAGCGTCATGGTCGCCAGTTCCGCCGGCGATCTGTCTTCCCAGATGTGCTTGGGCAACAGGCCAATGGAGGTGTATTCAATAAAGGGTGGGAAGGCCTCGCTCAAGCTGAATCGTACGGAGAGATCATCGACCTTCTCCACGGTGACCGATCTCCAGAGGCTAGCTACCTCGGGCAGGCTAGACACCTCTGGATCCTGGAGGACATCAATCGTAAAGAGTACATCGTCTGCCGTGATTGGCTGACCATCGTGCCAGCGCTGATCAGGCTGTAGACGAAAGGTGTAGGTTACATCGTCCGCGATTGTCCAGCCCGACGCAAGATCTGGCGCCACGCGTCCATGACGATCGATCTTGGTCAAGCCGCGATAGAGCAGCTTGCAAAGATCCATATCCACATCGTTCACCTGGCAGAGGAGAGGGTTTAGATACTTTGGGCTGCCTGCTACCCCTTCGCGGAAGACGCCGCCATGGTCGGGCACCAAGACCGTAGCGACATTGTAGGTGGAATAGCCCAGCAGGGTCGCCAACAACACGATGCCCGCAAAGGCGATCAGAACTTGCCAGCGAATGT
>JAAUPU010000342.1 GCA_012032975.1 Caldilineaceae bacterium
CCAAGGAAAAGCTCCGGCGTCCAGCGAGGGTAGAAGACGCCCTGGGTCAAGTGATAGTCGAGCAGGAGCAGCCGTTGCAGATGCAGCGTGCCATCGCCCGTCGCGGGCAAGCCCTGGCTGTAGAGCGGCCAGAGCGCGGGAATCGAGAGCAGGGCGATGGCGGGCCAGATAAGAAGCTTGAGGATACCGACGCTAGCGCCCGCAGATTCGGCTGAGTCCGAATGCATGGTCTTCGCTTGCTCCGTCACTGAAGATCCAGCGGCAACAAGATGAAGGTGGACCCTGCCTCACCAGATTCGGACTCGAAATGGGTGACGGGCAACTGGCGACCGCTAACGGGCTCGTAGAGACCGATGCGCAGCATCAGATTGTTCAAAGCGGTGCTCACCGGCAAAGCCAGTTCAAATGTGCTTCGTATGCGCTCCTCTGGCAACCACATTTTGGTAGGATTATCAACGCTACCCGGCGGATGATCTTGTTGGCTGACGATGTTGCCGGCGCCATCGAGCAGATGGACGAATGCCGTGTAGTCGGTGTCTGCACGATCCAACGCGGTCCAGCCAAGGTCCACTCCCAACCGTTGCGGGTCGGACGGGTCTCTGTTTGCTCGCCAGCCTGACAATTCCACCTGTCCCTCAAAGCCTGCCTGCATCGGCCGCAGATCACTCAAGTCAGCCTGGGGCGGATCGATGCCCAGCGCGACCACACCGAAGTCTACCTTGTCCGCGCCGATGTTGCCGCTCCCGTCAATGATACCGATCCGATCTCCAGCCCCTTCACCGCTGGGTCGATAGAGACCGACCTCGAACATTGCCTTGCCATGCGCAGCGTCTGGCGGCACGAAAAAGGAGACGATGATCGGCGACGATCTCACCAGGCTGCCACAACGGCAATGGATAGCCGCTGCCTACCGCATTATTCTGCTGAGACTGGCCATTGCCAAATCGCAAATGGGCAAAGGCGACGAAGTCGTTCTCATCCGGGCGCGGAAACTCGGGATTGAGGCGCCAAAATGTGGAGAGGAGAAATGCGTCGCTGGCCTCGCCTGGGTTGACGCGATCCGTGTCCAATGCATATCCGACCAACTCCATTCCGTTGGCGAACTGCACATCCAGCGGATACGCCATCTCAAATGCCCTGAGTGGAAGCCGTGCGTTGTCAGGCTCGTCCAACACGACCTGCGGCCAGTTTGGTTGATGCAATGGCGAGCGGATCAGAACAGCGTCCGCAGACTGCGCGCTTTCGCGCAACAACGACCGATCCGCCGCTGTCTGAGGCGGATCTAGCCAGGTGGCGACGACTTCGTTTTCCACAGGGTGTAGAAGGTAGGCCGAAAGGTCGACACTAGGATCGAGTTCGGTCAATACGTGAAAGCGCGCTGCTTGGTTCAACGGAACTGGCGCGCCTTGTTCCAGATCGTGGCGGCGGACCGTACCTGTTGCATAGCGCATCTGCGGCGTGAAATAGAGCTTGCGTGAGACGGCGACTTCACCCTCATCATCGATTTTTCCACGCAATCCTGCGACTGTTTCTGCGGCCAACTGCGCTTCCAAATCGAAAGCTGCACCCAACAGCGGATCGCGTGCCCAATACACGAAGTAATCCCGCGCCGTCCACGTTCCGCTCACCACAAGGACAAGGGCCAGTAGAGCCGCAGCGGCGTAATTTGCCGGTATCCACCTGGATGCAGCGCGCACGGTCAAGCTGCTCCCCAGGGCGTAGAGAAGCGCAATTGCAGGCAACATGCCCACGATACGCAATGCATGGGGTGCATTGGTGCTCAACAGCGTCGGCAACGCCATCACCGCGACCCAGAGCAAGATCAACCTCATGCGTGCCTCGCGCAGCCGCCAGAGAGCGACAAGCCAACCGAGCGTGAATAGCGTCGCCGTCAGTAGATCGTGGATTGGGTGCTCAGGCAGGTTGTGGCGCAGATTGAGGTCGCCGTAGTCGTAGAATCCGCGCGTCAGATTGATCACGTTGCGCAGGAAACGTTCATCGGGTACGCCGATCATCTGTTCCTGCGACGCGCGAAATATCGATACATCGCCAGTGCGCGCGGCCAAGAGATCCGGATTCTGTGCCAGCGCATAGATCAGCGGCGCGGTGCAAACTACACCGACCAACGCCATCCATCCCAGACCTTCGAGACGCTGACGCCAGAGATGCCAAAATGCGCGACGCTTGCTCGCCAGATCGAGCAGTGCCTCGACCAGGATGAAAACGAAAACGGTTAGGGCAACGCGCGCGCCGCGGTATATGTGTACAGCGCCAACGCCACCCAGAAACCAGCCCAGGCGTAGTCAGCGCGGCGATTACGCACCCAAGCGCGCCAGAGGAAAAGCATGGCCAGTGCGCTCAGCGGAGCCAGCAGGATGGCGCGGAATGCCAGCCGGCTGATGCTCACCTGCCAGAAAGAGACAGCCACCGCAGTCGCGGCAATCAACGCCACCCAAGAAAGCGCTGGCGCCCTGCCTTCCGTGTGGTCATCAGATGCCAGGACAGTACGCACGAGCCAATAGATAACGGGTACGGTGACAATGCCGATGAGAGCGGATGTGATCCGCAGAGCGTAGGGAGTCGGCCCCAACAGGACGATAGCCAGTGCTTGCAGGTAGAGATAGAACGGCTCGCGTCCGTTGTTGGCGGCGAAATAGATCGGACGGCTAGTACCCTCGACTACGGCGCGTGCATCCAGGCCGTTGTATGCCTCGTCAAAAAAGAGGCCCGGCGGCAAGAGATCCAGTTGCCACAGGCGAAGCAACGCCGCCGTGGATGTGATCAACAATAGTAGATAGAACGCAGGCGCCGCGCGAGGATCAAACCATCGGGCCATCATTTCATGCACCGATCAACGAGATATGGCGATAGTGCCACGATGAATCCACGGGTACTTACTCAACCGTCAATTCAGCCAGGAGGAGGGCATCATCTGGAATCGGCTGCCCGTCAGCGCCATAGAGGTTCAGGCGGGCACCGCTTGCCGCGGCATCGTAGAGACCAGTAGCCAGTTGATATTCGCCGGGTGCCGCATTTTCGTCGATTTGAAGCTGGATTTCATCGACGATCAACTCACCCGGAATCCAGGCCGAGGTAGGATTGGCGCCTTGTTGGGGTTGGCCGTCATATTGTGCGATCATGTTCAAGCCATCGCTGAGGTGCACAAATTGAGTGTAATCAACTGGTGTAGATTCTTGCGCCTGATAGTAGAGGGTTAATGTGAAGGTTGATCCTGGATGCAGACCATTGTCCGGCAACCCCAAGTCGTAGCCAGGCATCCTCCCCAGCTCCGCGAATTCGGCATTGGTAGGATGTTGTGGCGACGCTGAACGCGGCGGATTCAGCACCTTGAATGTCGGCAAGAAGAAGCCATCACCCAATATCTGCCCATTCGCACTCCTCACGTTAAATCGATCCTGACTGCCGCTGTAATAGACGCCTACGTAGGTTGGTACAGGCCGCTGGCTACGTCGGACGGGATCGAAAGGTCGTACGATTCGGTGTGCAGGATATTCGGCGCCCATATGTTGGGAAAGAGCGCTTCTTGCCTGCGCATCCCCTTGTGTACCTGAGCAACGGCGCGCCGATCCGCGTCCAACAGTTGCAGAAAACTCCGATGAAGGGTTTTTACTTCCCCGTCAGCCGTCCAGTGCAGGTCCATTTGCAGACGATCTCCGGGCTTAAGTACCGGATGGTCGTACACGACATCGCGCTCGACGAATGGCAGCCAGTTGACGATGCCGAAATCGTAGCCAACCAGGGAAAGCTCCAAGTGACCGTTGGGGTCAGAAAATCGAATAGCCGGTTCAACCATGCGTACGTCTGGCGTCAAGATCGTGGGAGCGTCTTGGATCGCGACGTCCCCGATCTGCGTCATCGATGACGAACAGTCAGTTTCACCCTGATCTGGCGGCTTTGTCATGAACCGAAGTTGGTACACGCCCTGCGCAAGATCGGGCGGTAGTGGAAGCTGATAAGCGTCATCTACCACCGTGTGCACCGGCCAATCTGCGCTCGAAAGGGTATCGAAATAGGGGGAGGATACCACAACACTGACGACTTCATCATTTTCGTTCGTGAGTTGCCACACAAACTCCAGCTCACCGGGAGTGGACTCCACATACCAATACGGATGTAGATTGAGCATGGTCGGACTGCTCTGGACAGCATAAAACCCCAGCAGCTCAAACCCACACGTTTCCAAGGATTCAGCCGGTTCTTGCAGAGCATGGAGAGAGACTTCGCGCTGGCCATCAACGATAAGTAGTCCGGCGATCAGGCAGCCGAGGGTCAAGGCAACCAGTCTACATCGACGACACCGCCAGCCGACCAAACCGATTGCAAACAGCAGGGCGATCAACGCAATCGCAGTCCCTGCGTTCTCTACGAATGTGTTCTTGCGGTGAATCGCAAGACTATGGGTGCCGGCGGGCACATCGACCGTCAGCAGTCCCAAACTGGTGGATGGATACGGAGTCAGACGCTCTCCACCTTCGATCACCAACGCCCACCCCGGAAAATAGAATTCCTGAAAACGCAAACGGCTGGGTTGAGACGCCGTAAATGAGAGCGTCATTGATTGTGGTCCTGCGGCAAGCAGTTGCACATCTACCAGTGGCCCAGGATCGGCATCGAGCGACTCCCCTTCCAGGGATAGACCCTCGACCCACTTCGGCGTGAATTCGCCAGACCAGCTGGTTCCCAGTGCACCGGCGTTCGATTCATAGCGAGCGATCATGCTCTGGTCGATCTGCAGGTGATCTGCGGCGAGATAATCTTGCCATTCAATATTCGGATAGGCACCCCAGACAAACACAGCCAGTAACGCAATCGCCAGGACAGATTGTGTGGCTACATGCTTT
>JAAUPU010000343.1 GCA_012032975.1 Caldilineaceae bacterium
TGATGTGACAGCGCAGCAAATTCAGCCCCAGATCCTTGGCCAGTTGCACATCGCCGCGGATCACCTCGTCGGATGGATAGGCGTGCAACGTGTCTGGATGAAAGGCCTGGTCCAGCGCACCGCGCAGATAGACCGGCTCGTCGTTGAGCAGGATGTACTCGTAGGGCTTGCCATCCCAAGCTGCCCGACTGACCGTGCGCATGCCAAAATAGCTCTCGACCCGATCGGCACCCCGCCGCTGACCGGCGTCAGTTCGGCGGTAAATTCGTACAGATAGGGCGTCTCTGGACTCCAGAGTTGCGGCTCTGGAATGGCTACGATCAAATCGACGCTGGTTTTGCCTGGCGCCAAAGCCAGTTCTCTTTCGACCGGTTCAAAGCCATTCTCCAGCGCCGCGACGCGCAATTGATAGTCGCCGGGCGCATCCACATGCAGAATAAAACGCATAGCCGCTTGCCCCTCGGCGACCCGTGGTTCGACCCGTACATTGACGATGTGGGTGGCTGCGCGTCCTTCCAGCCAGACGGTCTGCCAGATACCGCTGCTGCATGTGTACCAACGCGGCACTTGCTTGCCGACCAGTGTCGTCGCATCCGCGATATCGTAGGCGCGCACGGTGACGGTGGCGGTTTCGCCCGGCTGGACAAAGGGGCGCAGATCGATGGAGAAGGGTAAGTAGCCGTTGTCGTTCTCCGCGGCAAAACGCCCGTTGATCCAGACACGTGCGTGCCAATCGATGGCACCGAAGTTCAGAAACGGGGTCATTCCCGTCCAATCGGTCGGCGCCGTGAACTCGCGCTCATACCAGGCCGCGCCTTTGTAGTCGGGGCGTTCAACGCCGGAGAGCTTGCTCTCCCAGGGAAAGGGCACGGTGATGCGCAGGTTCTTGGCCTTGCCGCGCTGCTTGGCCGCGGGGACTGGTTGTCCCTCCGCGCTGTGGCTCGGTCGATACCAGTCGCTCTGCTCGCCGATCAGCCCCGGGTCAAAGGCAAAGCGCCATTCACCATTTAGGTTGAGCCACAGCGGGCGGCGCAGATTGGGCCGCGGATATTCGGGTCTAGGGATGTCTGTCATGGTCTCCTCAGCGGTCAGTTTGGATGTTGAATATCGTTTGGTCGCATGACCCCACAAAAAAGTGCGGCCCGGTTTGGAGGCGGGCTTTTTCGATACGATTGAGTCTCGCTTGGCGTCTGGCCCCATTTCGTAGATCGTCGCCCCGTCCCGGTCTGACAGGTCGCGCAACAGCAGGCGCGCAGTACGAAGTTCAAACATTTTGATGCATGAATGTGATCCGCAAAGTTCGAACTCGAAATATCGCTGCTTGACTCACTTCATCGGCGTCGGGCAGATCCTCGCCAACGCGCCGGTCTGTGTCGAGTGTGGGGCCTCGCCGGCGCGGGCCGGTGCGCAGCGTCAACCGCTCCACGTTGCGTAGCGGCATCATCAGAAAGCCATTGCGGAGAACGACTTCCCCATCAAACGAGAGATCAAATCGATGTCGCGCGACATCCAACGTCAGGCGCAGATCATGCCACGAACCGGGTAGGCAGAAGCCGACCGGCCTCTGTTCCGCGCCGCTTCTGACGGTGTGATCACCATTCGTGTGGAAGACAATACGCGTTGCCGGCCGACCCCGTCCAGACACAAAGCCTCTTGCTCTATGCAGGCCCGCCAAACTCGTTGTTGGCCGCCTGCACCAGCGCGCGCATGTAGGCAATCGAATAGGCCACGCCGACCCGATGGCCGCCCAACATATTGGGGATATGGTCGGGGATAATGCAGCCGTCGAACTTGACCTCGCGCAGCGCCTTCATCACCTCGTACATGTCCTGATAGCCGTCGTCGATCAGCGTCTCTACCCACGGTTCGGGCATGGGATTGGAGACGTTGCGGAAGTGGACCTTGAAGAGCTGACCCTTCGATGCGAAGTACTTGATGGCGTCCACCGGGCTGTTGCCCATGCCCTCGACGCCGCCTTCCAGCCAGCAGCCCACACAGAGACAGACCCCGATATTGGGACTGTCCGCGATCTCCATCGCTTTTTTGTAGCCCTCGAAGGTGCCAAACATACAGCGCGGAATGCCGCCCAACGCATAGACGGGCGGATCGTCCGGGTGGACGCCGATACGCACGCCGGCCTCCTCGGCCACGGGCACGATTTCGCGCATCAGATGTGCGTAGTTGTCCCAGAGTTCCTCTTCGCTGTACTTGCGCCCGTGGGTCAGCTCACCTTCGTAGATCTGGTCCGCCCAGCGCCCCACCGCGTCGTTGATGTCGAGCCGCCGCGCATCCATTCCGCCCCGCCCTTCGGCGCGGCCAGAATGCCAGATGCCATTGGCCATGTGTGCATAGGTGTTGTAATAGATGCCCGCGGCGCCGATGTTGCGGATAAACTGCTTGAACTCCTCGACCTTCTCGTCGCGGCCCGGCAGGTTGAGCGTGATCTCCGGCACGTTGTGGACGCCGATGTTGGTCAGGCGATAGATCTTGAGGCCCCAGTCGCCAAACCGTTTGACCAGGCTCTTGTAAAAATCGAGATTGTGCTGCTCTGGGTTGCGGACGCCGACCATGGCCCATTCGACGCCAAGCTGCTGGAAAAATTGCAGGTCTTCGTCGCTGGCGTCCGCGCCCGTCTGGATCGCGATCTGGATGCCCTCAGTGCTGGAGGAATAGCCAGGCACGGGCGCGCATGGGGATTTGGTTGGGTTGGGTGTTCATGTCTGTGGGTCTCCGTTCCTTATCGGCTTCGTTGATGATTCGTTTCAAACAGCTTGTCAAAATGGGGCGGCGACAAGCGCTCACCAAATTATTGTAACAGAGAAAGCGTGAACTCTGTACCCGAAATCACGTCTTTGCATGTTCGTGTAACTGCGCCCAATCGCATAGCTTGCGCTTGCAAACCAGGCTGGGTAGAATGCATTCAGAGTGCTTTGTCCACTTTGCCATTGTCTGCCATAGCGCACTTCGGTCAAGCGTACAGGGAGAATGGGTGCGCCATTTTGACCGGTGCCCAGGCGCAGAATCACCTCCTTGACCACTTCGATTTTGGCGTTGCTCCTGGTTCGAGCAATGAAATGGGCGTATAAAAAACGGGTTGAGTAAGCTATGAACCCAGTTGACATCATCGTCAAGAAGCGTGACGGCATCGAACTGACTGCGGACGAGATCGGCTACTTCGTGGCTGGCTCGACGAGCGGCGCGATCCCTGATTATCAGATTGCGGCCTGGGCCATGGCCGTCTACTGTCGCGGCATGAACGCGGCAGAGACGACCGCCTTGACGCTGGCGATGGCGCAAAGCGGTGAGCAACTTGATCTTCATGGCGTCATTGACACAGATCGCGCGATCGTGGACAAGCACTCCAGCGGCGGCGTCGGTGACAAGACAACTCTCGTGGTTGCTCCCATCGTCGCTGCCTGCGGCTTGCCTGTCGGCAAGATGAGCGGACGAGGGCTGAGCTTCAGCGGCGGGACGATCGACAAACTGGAGAGCATCGATGGGTGGGACTCGGACCTGAGCGACGCTCGCTTTCGGCGTCAGCTTGCCGAGATCGGCCTGGTGATTGCTGGGCAAACCCTGGAACTTGCCCCTGCGGACAAGGTGCTGTATGCGCTGCGCGATGTGACCGGCACCGTGCCAAGTCTGCCGTTGATTGCAAGCAGCATCATGAGCAAAAAACTGGCCGCTGGCGCAGATGCAATTGTGCTGGATGTGAAATGTGGCCGCGGCGCGTTTATGGATGATCTGGAATCTGCGCGGGAGTTGGCCGCGTTGATGGTGGAAATCGGCGTCCGCGCGGGCCGACGGATGACCGCGCTGATCACACAGATGGAGCAACCGCTTGGCAACGCCGTGGGCAATGCCCTGGAGGTGAAAGAGGCTATCGAAACCCTGCACGGGCGCGGCCCGGCTGATTTCCGCGATCATTGCCTGACCGTGGCCGGCAAAATGTTGGAGTTGGGCGATAAAGCTCCCACCCTGGTCGCCGCTAAAGCGATGTTGGCCGCCTCGTTGGATGACGGTTCGGCCTGGAATAAATTTATTGAGTGGGTGACGGCTCAAGGCGGCGACCCGACCACCCTGCATAACCCGGCCTTGCTGCCCCAAGCCCCCCTCGTCGAGACCGTGTCGGCCCCGCGTAGTGGCTTTATCGCCGGGCTGGATGCCATCGAAGTGGGCCAAACCGGGGTGATGTTGGGCGGGGGCCGCACCAAAAAGGGCGACCCCATCGACTATGGGGTGGGTATTGTCTTACACGCCAAAGTCGGCGATGAGCTCGCCCAGGGAGACGATTTATTAACCATTCACGCCAACAGCAAAGACACAATGACTGCTGCCCGGGAGCGACTCCTGGCCGCCATCGCCTGGAGCAGTGATCTCGTGACCCCACCGCCCCACATCCGAAAGATTATTGATTAGTCGATCCCCTTCCCCTTTTTCACAAATCCTCAACCTTTTGTTATAATACGGCCTTATTCACCCCACCGTATCACAACAGGAGTAACGTGTGCGGACCATCGACGGTCAGAAGATCAAAGGAAACTCCTTATGGAGCCGATTTGTCCGAGATGTGCGGCTGTTGTGGCGCATCGGGCAGATGCTGTTTGCTTATCTGGTGGCGGGTCGGCGCATCCGGCGAGTCTACCAAGAAAAGGCGGCGCGGGGCGAGATCTATTGGGTAGATCAGGAGCCGGCGGCATGAAGCCACACAATCCGCCCCCGCCAACCTATGCCTTTGGTTACAAAAATCCGCCCCAGCCGGGCAGTGAAATCAACGGCCTGGGCGTGGCCGAGAAGGTGCTAGGCCCGGCACGTGTTTCACAACGCCACCGGCGAGGCGCTGCCCTGGAACGCCCTCG
>JAAUPU010000344.1 GCA_012032975.1 Caldilineaceae bacterium
CGAATTTCTGCTTGATCATACGACATGGTGACGGGAGAGCGACGAAAAGTTTCTTCAGCGGTCACCTTGTCATCGACGATCATCTGGTAGATGTCTTCGGTATGTTCATACCGGCTGTTGGGGTCATAGCGCGATTTCATGATGCGTCGAAATTTCACCCCGTCTGCCTCTCGAACCGCGTCCTGCTCCCATTCAGCATCCAGCGGCTCACCCTCTTTTCGCAAGCTCATGATCGAGGCGCAGACGACGCCCCCTGGCAGGAGGTGGTCGTGTAACCGTCTTATTGCCTCGGTGACCATTTCTGCTCGAGAATCAACTGCAATGAACTGGAGGGCACCATGATCGTCGCATACTTTCGGGGTAGGTCCAGCACTTCCACGTACTGCTCGTAGAGATTTGGATGCAGGCCAAGGTCTGCCGCCTTTTTTCGACACAGGGCAAGCATATCGGGCGAATTGTCCACGCCATCGATGTCAATCCCCTGTTGAAGGTAGTCGAGCAAGAGACGACCCGTGCCACAGCCCACATCCAGGACTGGTTGTCCGTACCTCCGAATGACCTCCAGAAAGAAAAAACGATCCGCCCATGTGGACGTGTCCCCACGAAATAGGTCCCATGCCTCTGCGATCAAACCTCTGTATTCGTAGTCAGGTGAGCTCATCCGATTCCTCGATTCAGCCATACTCGACCAGCTGGCCATTGGGTGTAGTTCGCTCGTTCTCTTTGTGTAGGTCGGCGATCTCAATCTCGCCCTGCTGGGACTTTATGGCTATGCTGATGTCACAGGCATTCTCAAAGACCATGGTTACCGGCGCCACCTGGATACTGCGGAGAGAGGATCGGATGGCGATCTGGACAGGAACGAACGCGAACTAGCGGGTCATACTCGCCAGCGACATGCGAACGTGGGAGACCAGTTCACCCGGCAGGAGAACGCGTAGCGAGGCATGGCCTGGCTGAAAGCGGCGTATGTTGAAGGTGACCAGCCAAGAGCACTCTTCGCGCACAGCCGCCACCAGGATAGGCAAGTCCTTCGGGTCGACCAGCCCGGAAAATAACTCAAGAGATTCAGGCTCCGGATCGACGACCACGCGCAGGCTGCGGCTGACCAGCAATCGAAAAGCGGGCAGCGCCGCTGGCAGCTTGGCTGCCAGATCACGTTCGGCCTCAACGATGACCTGTTGACATGTGATGGCATCGATCAATGTGATCTCTGCCAACCGCAGAAGCACCAGACTTGCGCCATGTTGACGGGATGCAGCCGCACCCGCGAACAACACATCTGCGTCAACAAAGAGACGCTGTTTACTCTGACTGGTCGGCTGCATTGCGCTCTTGATAGTAGCGCTCACGTTGTTCACGCAAGCCATCCAAAAGCTCTTCGATGCTCAAACCAGCATCCTCGCGTAGTCGTTCAATCTCGCGGGCAAGCTCTGGCGCCATCGGCGCCATCGGCGTCAAAACCATGATGCCTTCCAGATCGACAAGCCGAAAGGTGTCGCCGGGCTGGATGCCATACTTTTCGCGTATTTCGGCCGGAGCGTCAGTGTGCCTCGTTGACGCACCTGGATCGTCGCTTCCACAGAGAGCCTCCCTCAGTATTTCAGTCATAGCAGAATTTCTGAGACAAGTATAAAGCCAATCGGGACATCACATAACCTAAAATTGATTGGCTCCTACGCTTTCTTGCCCAGATAACCCAATTCAACAGAAAGCTGTAGCCATTCCACCTGTAAGAAGCCGCCGAGAACAAAGTGCACGACCGCTACCACCTCATGATGGGCAAGGTTGTATGTACAGGCGCCCACCTTGGGCCAAGCAGGTAATCGACCAACGTCAGGACTGGGCCAGAAACATGACAATCCCGGCCAGGAGCACGCTGGCGATCAGGATGCCCGCACTGCCTTTGAGGATGCTTTTCCCTGGGTCTGCCTTTGTCGCCGGCGTGGGGCCGCTCTGTCCGCAGGCGGGATGGGCTGAATGGCGCAACCGCCGGGCCAGATCATGGACAGGGTTGCAACAAGCACCTTGAAGTGCGAATACGCCGAATACGCCGAATACGGACGGAGGTTGAACAGGACTGGAACTCCGAGCTTCATCTGCTTGACACCGAAACTCCCGCTCATGCAGCGCGTGGGGCACGCTGGTTGACGATCATCTTCAGGCCGCCTTTGGGTCGCAGGGTGAACAACTGTTCGGCGCGCACTTTCTGGCTAGCCGGTAGCTCCAGCTGAAAGCGTTGCAGCACAGTCATCAGGATCAGGCGCGCCTCCATTAAGGCGAAGCTGTTGCCGATGCAGATGCGCGGCCCGCCGCCAAATGGCAGATAGGCCTGCTTGGGCAGCTTGGCTTCGTTCTCTGGTGTGAAGCGCTCTGGGTCGAAGCGTTCCGGGTCAGGATACAGGTTGGGATCGTGGTGCATGACATAGGTGGAGATGGTGATCATGCTGCCCTCCTCGATGGCGTAGCCGCCCAATTCGATATCATGGATCGGCTGGCGCGTGATGCCGCCAGCGGGTGGATAGAGGCGCATGGCCTCCTTGACCACCTGGTCGCTGTAGGGCAATTGCGCCAGATCGCGCAGGGTGAGCATCTCCCCAGTGAGCGAGGCGCCTTCGTCCAGCAGCCTGGCCTCCACCACTGGATGTTGCGCCACCAGATAGAAGGACCAGGCCAGTGCATTGGCCGTGGTCTCGTGGCCGGCGACAAAGAGTGTGATCACCTCGTCGCGCAATTGCTGGTCGCTCATTGGGTTGCCGTCTTCATCGCGCGCGGCCAACAGCATGGAGAGCAAGTCGCCGCGGTCTTCGCCTCTTTGCCGATGGTTTTCGATGATGCCGTCAATGACCTCGACCAATTCACGGATCGCATTCATCTCGCGTCGATCTTTGGTCTTGAAGATGCGGCCCCAGACCGGATCGTAACCGTTGATGCGGTCATTGGCGTTAGAGAGGATGACCTTCATCAACTCGCCGATGTGGTCGGCCTGGCTGCGCACATCCACATCGAAGAGCGTCTTGTTGACGATGCCCAGCGTGAGTCGGGTCATCTCCTCCGCCATGTCGATGCTTTCGCGGTCGCGCCAGGTTGCCAGCAGGTCGAGCGTCTGTTGCACCATGATCGCGGCGTAGGCCTCGATGCGGTGGTGATGAAACGCCGGTTGCGCCAGTTTGCGCTGGCGACGCCAGAAGTCGCCTTCGTTGGTAAAGAGTCCGTTGCCAGCAAAGCGACCGACCGCCTCTTTGACCAGGTCGGCCTTGTGAAACTCGCTGGCTCGCTCCACCAGAATTTCATGCGCGAGCGCAGGGTCGCTTACCACGTAGATGGGGTTATCGCCAATCCAGATGGCATAGAAAGGGCCAAACTCGCGCGCGTTCTTGAGCATGAAGCCCAGCGTGTCTATGCTGCGCGCCAGGGCAACCAATTGGTCATCGACTGAGTCCAGGCGGGAATGGCAGGTCCGGGCAAACGTTGTTCTTGGATTGCGGTCGTCGTCATGTTATTTGCGCTCCTTGAATCGATGAATATGATGAATATGATGTCGATAGTATACGCGTCAACCACGGGGTTTGGGAATCGACCAAAGGTGAATCCAACAGGTTGATTGATGGCTGCAAATATTCCTCGAAGACCACGCACCTTGTAGGAGAATCGATGCGCGTCGACGAACCGCATCTACACCCAAAAAGTCAACAGCAGGCGCTTCGGGATCGATGCCGTCATCCATCCGGTCACTTCGTCCCTTTCTTGCTGGAAGAAATAGAGACCTCTGTGGCAGCCTGTTTTGAGCAGCAAGCGACCCTCTTTCCACAGCGCGTTGCGGTGGTGGTCGGGCGGCCCGATGGCCGCGGGGATCACCGGTTGGTGGCCTATTACGTGGCGAACGGGGCAGCGCCCAGCATAGGTTGGCTACGCAACGCGTTGGCGAAACGCTGCCGGCCTATCTGATGCCGGCGATCTTCGTGGCGCCGAAGGGCCTGCCGACCACGCCCAACGGCAAGATCGACCGCCTGGCGCTACCCGAACCAGATCCCGCTAGACCGAAGCTGGATGTCCCCTTTGTGGCGCCTCGCACCTCGGTGGAAGAGGAGTTAGCCGAGATCTGGGCGCAGATCCTGAAGCTTGACGCGGTGGGGATGTACGATCTGTTTCTGGAATTGGGCGGCAATTCGCTCTTGGCGATGCAGGTGCTCGCGCGCTTGCACAGTGCATTGGCGATGGAGATACCTGTGACAACGCTTTTCGCCGCCTCGACCATCGACACCCTGGCCCTGGCCATCACCCAGCAACAGGCCCACCTGCTCACAGACCAGCAGCTGGATCGACTGTTGCGAGAGCTTGATGGAAATTGACGACGATTGCCGGTACACGAGTTCAAGTTCGACTGGTTCAGGTGCCGTCCATGACGTTGGGCACGCGTCGAAACGCAAGCGTCGGGAGTTGCCCCATTTCACGGAATGGATCCTGCCCCATATTCTTGGGCCGATCATGTTCGTACTGGTGCCAGGCTCGTCGCGAACGCCTCGTCGAAGGACATCTGCAGGCCCGTTGCGAATGCATCGGCAAAGGCATCCAGCGAGAGCGTTTCGCGCACTGCCGCCAGTGCGGCCTCGATCAGCGGTTTCACCGGCCCGACCGGCGCATAGTGGATGCGTCCGCCGATCTGTTCGGCCAGCCCAAAGAGCGTGGCCGCGCGTTCGTATTGCCGTCCATGCTGCCGCCAGACGCGCGGCCACCCAAAGGCAGTCGACCAACTCGGTGCGCGGCCAGCGGGGGTTGGCGTGGTGGACCAACGCCTCTTCGAGCCACCGAGAGGCTAGAGCCTGATCCCCTCTCCACAGCGC
>JAAUPU010000345.1 GCA_012032975.1 Caldilineaceae bacterium
CCGTGCCCTTGCCGAACGACCCCCGGAACGGCTGAAAGATGACGTCGAGCTCCTCGGCCGACATGCCGACGCCGTGGTCGGTCACCTCGAGCACGGCATGCTCCGCGCCGGCGGCCTTCTCGCGCCGCACGGCGAGGACGAGCTCTCCCCCTCCGGCATGGCCCGCAGGCCGTTGGTGGCGAGGTTCCAGAGAATCTGGCGGAACTGGCCCTCGTCGGCGTCCACGGGCACGCCGCCGTCTTGGCAGCGACACGCTCATTCGTCACCGCCAGCGCTGGAAGCAGCCGCAGGGCCTGCCGCAGCCGGTTTGCCCAAGAGCTGGCCAAAACCGGCTGCAAAAGCCACAATCCCGCTGAACAAGAGGAAGCTCCAGTAGCTGATCGCACGCGTGACCAGGATCACCGCCGCGATGTTGACTGCCGCCGTGGAGAGTGAGGCTGGCAGCAGCGCCAGGAGTGCGGCGTAGGCTGCCTCGATCTGGCCAACACCGCCGGGTGTCAGCGGCACCGCGGCGAGTACATCAACACTCAGCGCAACGAAGCCAGCGTGGGTCAACGACATTGCGCCGCCGAGGCTGCGCACGGCCAGCCACAAGAGCAGCACATCGCAAAGCCAAATGTAGAAGCTTTCGGCCACCACAAGCAGCGCCAGCCCAGGTCGTTGTGGCAGCCGACGCACTGCCGTCACAAGCTGGTCGGCAAAGTCCAGCAGCGTTTGCCACCAGCCCGCCGACGAAAGACGGCCCAACCTGGTCAGAATAGAGGGCGCTGCCAGCAGCGCAACTGCCAGCCCAACCAGTAGCAGCACGCCGACGCCATACGCGGTCAAGATCCACTCTGGCAGCCATTCGCTTGCCGCCACATAGCCAAAGGCCAGACCGAGGATCAGGATCGCGAGAATGTCGAGCACCCGTTCCAGGACAATCGAGCCAACGCCATCGGCGACCGGAACGGCTGGCTCTTTTCCAGGAGGCAAGCGCAGCACGCCGACGCGAAAGATGTCACCCGAGCGCGCGGGCAGCAATGCGCTGATAAACCAGCCGCTCAGCAATAGCCCGGTAGTGTAAAGATAGGTCAGGCGATGGTCCATACTGCGCAGCAGCAACTGCCAGCGATGCCCCCGCATCGCAAAGCCGCTGTAATGTATCAGCACCGCCAAGCCGACCAGCCTCCAGTCGGCTTGGCGCAGCCCGGCCAGCGCAGCCCGGCCATCGCCCAGAACCAACAGGAGCAGCACAGTCAACAGACCCAAGCCGGCGAGAATGCTCGCCCGCCTGGGATCCAGGCGCAGCCGTTCATAGCCCGTGTTCCAGCCCGGCTGGCTACGGGTGTCAGCGTCACCGGGTTGTGGCGTCGCGTCTGTGGTTGGCAACGAATCTGGCCTTGCTTCGCTCAATCGATTTTTCCGGAAAGATCCTTGATCACAACTTGCGCTGGAGGCCACACATCGGCGCCCGTATAGGCTGAAGGTGCGTTGTAGCGCGAAGCCATGTCGCGCATAAAATCGACGCGCACCCGCGTTCGCCTCATCGACGGTTACATTCAACCGGGCAAGGCGTCGAGAAGTACATTCCTCCACAAGACGCGCCAGCAGCTGGGCGCCGATTCCCTGCCCGCGGACGGCTGGATCGACCATGATCGACAGTAGTTCGACGCCGGAGCCGTTTTCGGAATTGTCATCTTCACGAACTAGAAAGGGGTAGAGTACCGGTCTGTGCCCCACGCCAGATCAGCCTTGGCTGGCGCACGACCTGCGCTGTCAACGGTGGCAAAAACTGGCCAATCTGCTTGAGAGCTAGCTCGGCAAAGAGCCGACCGACGCTGGTCGTCGCGCTGACAAAACCCAATAGCTTATCGTTGGCTGCGTTGGCCGCACTGGTCGCGCCGTAGCCAAAGCCCACAGTGGAGGTCGGCAGCCCGCGGTAAAGCACGGTCAGCACATCCGGCCCCAGACTGGTCAGAAAAGTGCCGGGCTGCCCGGCGATATGCAACCGGGCAGCCGACCCGCATGTGCCGGGGTCAATTCGACGATGCGGCCCCTGGCAGCGTCGCTGTCAGCCATAGATTAATCGCGCTTGAAGTCGCTGAAATCGGGGGTCTCATAGTCACTGACGCCTACCCCCTCCAACTTAAGCATGGCCTCCACCTTGAGAGGCAGACCGAACAATTTGATAAACCCTTCTGCATCAGCCTGGTTGTAGACATCGTCTTCATCAAAGGTGACATAATCTTCGCGGTAGAGGCTGTGTGGACTCTTGCGTCCCGCCAGAATGATGTTGCCCTTGTACAATTTCAAGCGCGCCACACCGGTCAGATTCTTTTCTGTGGCCTGAACAAACTTGTCCAGCGCGGCGCGCAACGGCGTAAACCATTGGCCGTTGTAGACCAGTTCGGCGTACTTTAGCGCCACGCCCTGCTTGAAGTGCAGTGTCATCTTATCCAGGCAAAGCTGCTCTAGCGCCATGTGGCCTTTGTAGAGGATCGCGCCGCCGGGCGTTTCGTAGACACCGCGGCTCTTCATGCCGACCAGCCGATTTTCCACGATGTCGACCCGGCCCACACCGTGGCGCGCGCCCAGCACGTTCAACTCAGTCATCAGCTCCACCGGCCCCATCGTCACGCCGTTGAGCCGTTCCGGGATACCTGCGCGGAAATAGATATCGACATATTCGGCCTCATCGGGTGCTTCTTCCGGTGGCGTGGTCCATTCGAACATGTCGGTGGGCGGTTCCTGCCAGGGGTCTTCCAGAGGGCCGCCCTCGTTGCTCAAATGCCAGAGGTTGCGGTCCTGGCTGTAGATGCGCTCGGCGGTCGCCTTGACCGGCACGTTGTATTCGGCTGCGTAATCCAGCGCATCCTTGCGCCCGCGGATGTCCCACTCTCGCCAGGGGGCGATGATGCGCAAACGGGGGTTGAGCGCCATCACAGTCAACTCGAAGCGGACCTGGTCGTTGCCCTTGCCGGTTGCGCCGTGGGCCACCGCGTCGGCGCCTTCCAGCGCGGCGATCTCCACCATACGTTTGGCGATCAACGGGCGGGCGAACGATGTGCCCAACAGGTAGTCCCGTTCGTAGATCGCGCCGGCCTGCATGGTCGGGAAGACATAGTCGGTCAGGAACTCGGTGCGCAGGTCTTCGACATAACATTTGGATGCGCCAGAAGCGATGGCTTTTTCCTCGAGGCCGGTCAATTCATCGTCCTGGCCCAGGTTGGCGCAGAAGCAGATGACCTCGCAGCCGTAGTTGTTCTTCAGCCAGGGGACGATGACGCTGGTATCCAGCCCGCCTGAATAGGCGAGCACACATTTTTCGACGATAGGTTTGCTGCTCATCTCTACACTCCCAGTTTTCGTTAAATGGCTACTGTTTGACGATGATCATAAGTCCAGAATCTATTCCAACAAAAAACGCCACCCGGCAAACGGTGTGGCGTTGGAAGCGATACGTTCATCACATGGTCGGCGACATCTGCACAATTGGCGTCATGGCCAGACCCGTTGGTCCGTCCTCTATCCGCTTCCGGCGGCTTGGTTCCTCATTCGTTTGGCCATAAAAAGACAGCAGTCGAGGCGAAAATTTTCAGCGATTCAAAGCGTGCTACAGAATACTGTACATCGTCCCAGAAGTCAAAAGGCATGGGCGTCTGGCCAATCGCCTCCAGATAGATCTCTGCCTGTAGCAGGAAAATAAGTATCGACGAAGGGCGCCAAGGAACAACAAGATTTGACCTCGTTCTTCGTGCTACTTCACGTGACTTCGTGGATGCTATTTATTTTGGTTTCGCCTCTGAGAAACTGGCCGATCAAACGGGCATCAAGTTCAGTCAATCGCCATGTCAGATAGAGGGGCTTCGCGAGTGAAAAATTCTGCGTCGCTGCCGTCCTTCATATAAAGCTGGAGGTGCTTGGCGTTCAAACGAAAGAGGCGCATCGACGCAAAGCAGTTGCCCGCCATTGAGTCTACCGCGGATGTCTTTGCCCAGCGATTGTCAACAGAGGTATGCTCGAATTGGAGAAAGCTGCCATCGTGAAAG
Organism: Caldilineaceae bacterium; assembly: GCA_012032975.1. The sequence goes on from JAAUPU010000345.1 coordinate 4,032, forward strand.
AAGAGTACCGCCTGATCAAAGCGGCCGTTGACGACATAAAGTTGCACCTGCCCCTGCACTTGGCTGGCCAGTGAATCAAGGGCGGCCATCACAGCGCCCGACATGCTTCCCGGATCACATCGGTCACGTATTCGATCTCTGCCAGCGACAGTGATGACGCCGACGGCAGATAGAGTCCATCGCGACACAAACGCTCGGCAACCGGATAGCGTTGTCCTTTGTAGGCTTGCCAATAGACCGGTTGGCAGTGCATGGGGATGAAGAATGTGCGCGTCTCGATGCCGTTGTCGGCCAGCACCTGGCGCAATTCGTCCCGTCCCATGCCGTAGGCTGCCTTGTCGACCAGAATGCCGTACATCCAATAGACGTTCTTGGCCCACGATGCTTCTGGCGGCGTGCCGATGCCTGGAATTTCCCCCAGCCGACGCGTGTAGTCAGATGCGTTCTTGCGCCGCTGTGTAACAAACGATTCCAACTGTTCGACTTGGGCAAGCCCGATGGCCGCCTGTAGATTGGTCATGCGATAGTTGAAGCCGATGTATTTGTGCCAGAAGTGGCGCTCGACGCTGAATGCGTGATCGCGCAGGTTCCAGGCAAGGCGGGCGATCTCCCGGTTGTTGGTGGTGATCATGCCGCCTTCGCCGGTGGTGATGATCTTGTTGCCGTAAAAGCTGAAGCCCGCTGCATCGCCAAGACCGCCGCACATCCGGCCTCTTGTATTGCGCAGCCGTGGGCTTCGGCTGCATCTTCGATCACGAACGATGCCATGCTGTTTGGCCAATTACCTCATCAACGGGTCCAGTGCCAC
>JAAUPU010000346.1 GCA_012032975.1 Caldilineaceae bacterium
TCCGGCGTGCTGGGTGCGCTGCGCGTTTAGTTGGATGCCGAATGGCAGTCGCTTTGGCCTGAATCTCTTCTTCCTCGGCATGGCTGGGGTGACGCTGCACCGGGGTCGCCGCCAACCCAGAGGGCGAATCAAGCTGCGCCGCATCCGCATCCCTCTCGCTTTCCTCCTCGCGTTCATCTTGACGCTGGACGGGAGCGGGCCTGCTCACCACCTGCTGAGCAACCCGATCGGCTTCCTGCTCATATTTGTCGTCAACCGGCCCCACCTTTAGCTTGGGCTGGATGATCCGACCCGAGTTCAGGCGAACGCCCACGGGTGCAAAGGGCTTCTCAGCTGGCGTTTTGCCGGCGACGAGCCGTTGCAACGCATCGTTGCCCACCGTGCGCTGCAAGGCCATCACATCGGCTGGCGTCAGAGCGCCCGGTGCGTGAAGGGCGCGCTGCACCACGTCGGAACCCAGCGGCTGGGCCGCGCCTGGGTCAGGCTGACGTTGGGTTGGCGTATGGCCAAGAGGGATCTTGGATGGATTCTTGGTTTGGCTGACAGGTTGTGGCATCGTCATTCCCCTATTCGGAGCATGATGTCGCTGAAGTGATCCACAGCGACGTTAGCACAGCCTTCTGGAATGTGCAACCTTCAGGAAAAGTAAGGGTCTGATTCAGAAATGGGGCGATTTCCCGTCAGGAGTCAGGATTTCGAGCTTGGCTGCGGCAGCCACGTCTCGTGGACATGCACCCACTGTACACCGCAGGGCGCATCCGCTGCGCGGCGAAAGAGCGCGCTGCTGATCCGCGCGGACCGCGCGGCCTCGCCCTCCTGCCATTCATGATAGACAAGCAGCGCCAGATCGGTCTCGACATAGACTGGCTCAATCTGTTCGGTCCAGAGGCGCAGACTTGGCCTGGCGCCGTGGGTGTTGCGAATCCAGGTGAGCAACGCCTGCCGTTCGGTTCGGCTGCCCTCCGGGGAGATCAGCGCAAAGCTGGGGTGGATCACCGCGGGCAGCCGTGCGAAGGCTTCGTCCGTGTTGGGGATGGTTGCCTGAAACCATTGCTCGAAAAAGCGGTGTAGCTGCTTGATTTCGCTGCGACAGTGGTCTATCATGCCAGGCTCACGTTTCGGTTGCTTGTATGGGTGGAGACCATTGTAACCGCACCGCCTACTCTCTGCAACGCAACAGCGCGCTATGTTACCCGCAACCCACCAGGAGGAGTGCCATGAAGATCGCCAAGATCGAGCAATTTTTCCCACGCAAACGCATGAGGCTGGTCAAGATCACCACCGACAACGGCATCGTCGGCTGGGGTGAGACCACGCTGGAGGGCAAGCCCAAAAGCACCTGGGCGGCAGTCGAGGAGCTGGCCGAATATTTTATCGGCAAGGATCCGCTGCGCATCGAACACCACTGGCAGCATGTCTATCGTTCGGCCTTTTTCCGCGGCGGCAACGTGCTGATGAGCGCGCTCTCCGGCATCGACCAGGCGCTCTGGGACATCGCTGGCAAGTTCTATGATGTACCCGCCTACAAGCTGCTGGGCGGCGCGGTGCGCGACCGCATCCGCGTCTATGCCCATTGGGGCATCCGCGACCTGAGCGACGAGGGGCTGGAAAATCGCGCGACCGGCTGGAATGGCTGCAAGCCAAGGGCGGCTACAAAGCCTTCAAGTCTGGCCCCGGCGGCAAATGGCGCGGCCACGAACCGCCGGCCGTCATCGACCGCTTTGTGAAGGCCGCGTATCTGATGCGCGAATGGGTTGGCCCAGAGGTAGAGCTGGCCTTCGATTTCCACGGCAAAATGACGCCGGCGCTGGCCATCGAAATCTGCCACGAGCTGAAGGGGATGCGACCCATGTTTGTCGAGGAGCCGGTGCCGCAAGAAAATATCAGCGCGCTCAAGCTGGTCTCGGACCATGTGCCCTTTCCATTGGCCACAGGCGAGCGGCTACTGAGCCGCTGGGAGTTTCGCGAGGTCTTCGAGCAACAGGCTGTCGCCTATCTTCAGCCCGATGTCTCCCACGCGGGCGGCATCACTGAACTGAAGAAGATCGCCAACATGGGCGAAGTCTACTATATGCACATGATGCCCCACTGTGCCATCGGCGGCGTGGCCTTTTCGGCCTGTATGCAGGTCGATGCGGTGACACCCAACTTCCTGGTCCAGGAGCAGGTCGACGCCGGGCTGGGCGACGGGATTCTGATGGAGTCCTGGCAGGTGAACGACGGCCACATCGAATTGCCCACCAAACCGGGCTTGGGTTTCGAGATCAACGCGGCCGAAGCCGAGCAGAATCTGGGCGTCTACGAGGAAGAATTGGGCGGTGAATTCTTTTATGAAAGCGACGGCAGCGTCGCGGATTGGTAGTCGCGTCGTTCCGGCCGCCAGCCCCGCCCGGTTGCGGCGGGGCGAATGTGGCGGACCCCGATCCTGTTCTCAGCCATCTGGGGTTGCATCCGTGCGTGCCGCGGCCTGATTTCTTGTCGATATTCGTATGCTGTAGAATAATACAGAACATTTGTTCACGATCCCGCGCGTGCCGAATCAGTTAGAGAAGCAATGGAGAAGCAGCTTTGACAGTCAACAGCGCGTCACCGCCATCGGCGCTCAATCGCGAATTCAGCGTTGCCGACGAGCACACCTATAACCGCTCCAGCCCGCTACGCTGGATTCTCTCTCATCTGCTGCGTTACAAGCTATTTCTGGCCAGCTTCGGGATCGCCGCTCTGCTGACAAACCTCTTCTTCTCGGCAGTGCCGTGGTTGGTGGGGCAGGCCTTCGATCTGGTGCTCCAGCCCGACCCAGACACGCGCCGGTTGCTTTGGCTGTCGCTGGCAGTGCTGGCTTTGGTGCTCGTGCGTGGGGTTATCGACTTGACCAACTCGTTCTCCATCGAGATCCTTGGCCAGCGGTTGGAGCGCGATACCCGCGACGAACTTTACATCAGCCTTTTGGGCAAGAGCCAGACCTTCCACAATCGGCAGCGGGTCGGCGACATTATGGCGCGTGCGGCCAACGATGTGCGCCAGCTCAACCCGATGATGAACCCGGGCGTGGCGCTGATCACCGAATCGATCATGGGCATCATCATCCCGTTGATCTTCATCGCCTTTATCAACGTTCAATTGCTGCTGGCGCCGGTACTCTTTATCATCGCCTTTTTCTTTTCTCTCCGCCACTACACGCGCCAGCTCAACCCGGTCTCGGGCAACATGCGCATGCAGTTCGGCGAGATGAACGCGGCGCTCAACGAAACCATCGTCGGCATCGAGGTCGTCAAAGCCGCGGCGCAGGAGGCGCAAGAGCGGGATCGTTTTGTCAACACCGCCCGCATCTACCGCGACTACTTCATCGAGCAGGGCAAGATCCAGGCGCGTTATCTGCCGCTGCTTTTCCTGGCGATCGCACTGACGCTGGCCTTTGCCCAGGGCATTCTGCTCCTCTCGCGGGGCGAGCTTTCAGTCGGTGATCTAGTCGCCTATCTCGGTCTGATGGGCGTGCTGCGCTTTCCCACCTTCATCTCCATCTTCACCTTTTCGTTGGTCCAGATGGGCCTGGCCGGGGCCGAACGCATTCTGCAGTTGATGCGCGAGAAGACCGAACTGGACGAGAACGCAGCCGGTCACATCGCCCAGATGCGCGGGGAAATCGTCTTTGAAAATGTCACCTTTTTTCTGGACAAGTCGGCCCATGCAACGCCAGTCCTCAAGGAGATTTCGCTGCACGTGTCGCCAGGCGAAACGGTTGCCATCGTCGGCCAGACCGGCTCGGGCAAGACAACGCTGACCAAGCTGGTCAACCGCATCTACGATGTGGACCAGGGCCGCATCCTGATCGACGGCGTGGATGTACGCGACTGGAATCTGGCGTCGCTGCGCGAACAGATCTCCAACATCGAACAGGATGTCTTTCTCTTCTCGCGCTCGATCTCGGAGAACATCGCGTTTGGTCTTGGCCAGCAGAGCGATGCGAGCGCGATTCGGGACGCTGCACAGGCTGCACAGGCCGACGAGTTTATCAATGGCTTTTCCGACGGCTACGACACGGTGATCGGCGAGCGGGGCGTCACACTCTCTGGCGGTCAGCGGCAACGGCTGGCCATTGCCCGCGCCCTGCTCACCGACCCGCGCATCCTGATTCTGGACGATTCTACCAGCGCCATCGACAGCGCGACCGAGGACAGAATCCAGCAGGCCATCAACCGGGTATTGCAGGGACGGACCACGTTGCTGATCACCCACCGGCTCTCACAGATCCGACGCGCCGACAAGATCGTGGTGCTGGACCAGGGTGAGATTGTGGACCAGGGCGCGCACGAGGAATTGATGGAACGGTGCGCGCTCTATCAGCGCATCTTTGCGCATTACGGGTAATACCAGGGGCAATACCCGTTGCCGAGCCAACGATCGTGAACACCTGAGGGTGACAAGGTGACAAGATACCGATCCGCATTCACCCCGTTGTCGTGTCACCCCCGCATCGTGTCAGATGTTCATGGTTCTTGACCGGACAAATGGCATCCGTTGGCTCGCCATCGTTCTTGAAAATCTTGCAGGGTAACGTCTGTGGAATCCACGAAACCTGTGGATTCTCCTTGATTTGACCAGAGCATAAAGAGGGTAGTGAATCTATGGGCTTCATCATGGACGGCATCGGCGCAGAGGCCTATGACCGAACCTATTCTGACAAGGAGTTGCTGCACCGCGTCCTGAGTTATTTTCGACCTCATTTCTGGTCGATGATCTTCGTGGCGACCATGATCCTGCTGACGGCGATCATGGATGCAGCGCTGCCCGTTCTGCTGGCGCAGGGCATTGGCTGGTTGACCGAGCCAGTCGAGGGCG
>JAAUPU010000347.1 GCA_012032975.1 Caldilineaceae bacterium
GCAAGGTCGGGGTGGCGGAAGAGGGCGCTGTCGTCCAGGGAAATCTTGCCATCCACCGCAAGCAGCTTGTCGTCGCCGGTGATGACCAGCGGGTTGATCTCGGCGAGGCTGGCGTCGCTCTCGACATAGGCTTTGTAGAGACCGTGGGCGATCTTGATGAACGCGCGCGTATGTTGGCTCGGCAGGGATATGCCCTCGGCCAGGATGCGCGCCTGATGGTCGCGCAGACCGAGGAAGGGATTCACGGCCACAGTGACGATCTTGTCCGGCGTCTCGGCAGCGACCTGTTCGATCTCGACGCCGCCCTCGCTGGAGGCCATCAGCACCACACGCCGCTGTGCCCGATCCAGCACAGCACCCAGATAGATCTCGGTCTGAATGTCCGCGGCCGGGTCTATAAGCACCTTCTTGACGGTCAGCCCTTTGATATCCATCCCCAGGATTTCATCGGCGCGAGCCTCGGCCTCGTTTGGGTTGGCGGCTAACTTGATCCCGCCGGCCTTGCCGCGGCCACCGACGAGCACCTGGCTCTTGACAACGACCGGGCCGCCCATCCGGGCTGCGATATCTCGCGCCTCGGTCGGCGTATCCGCCACTTCCCCGTTGGGAATAGGGATGCCATATTGAGCGAAGATTCGCTTCGACTGGTATTCATGCAGGTTCAACCTGATGCCTCCTTTGGAAGTGCGGGATTGAGCGGGTGGATGCTGACGACAGCAGACCACACGGTCGAAATGAGTCGGACTGAAAAAGCGCAAGGCGTCATGCACTCAGATATGGGTGATTGTGGCAAGATACACAAACGGCCATCCGCCATTATAGTCCTGCTGATTCTCATTTCACAAATCCTCCTGTGAAATCGGGCAGCAGAAGTTTCGGGCAACGACGCCGGGCGGGTTATAATCGCGTGCCGAGTACGGAGAGCGGTGCAAACGCTGAAGACGACGCAAGCAACCGAGACGAGCATGAAGTTGATCACCGAATAGACCACTGTTTAGACCAGTGAGTTGACCACGGAGCAAGCCCATCCCGATGAACCACGGAGACTACACCTATTGCCCGATTTGCGCCACTCCATTGGTCATCCGAGAAATGTACAATCACCCGCGACCCTCCTGTCCGGCGTGTGGGTTTGTTCATTTTCGAGACCCAAAAGTAGCCGTGATTGGATTGGTCGCATCGGGCGCGCATGTGTTGTTGATCCGGCGAGCGGTCGATCCTGGCAAGGGAAAGTGGGCGCTGCCGGGTGGATATATGGACGCTGGCGAGATGCCAGAACGGGCGCTGCAACGCGAGATGCTGGAAGAGGTAAATCTGACGATTCGGGTCAACAGTCTGGCAGAGATCTTCCCCATGGCCGGGCAGGGCGGCGTCAACCACGGCATCGTGCTGGCCTATCTTGCCACGCCGCGGGAGGAGGGGCTGCCGCCGCTCGTCTGTCGGGACGATGTGGACAAAGCCGGTTGGTTTACGCGCGATTCAATTCCAACCGACCTTGCGTTTGAATCGACCCGCGCCTTGCTTGCCAAGTGGGCAGCCACCAAAGTCTCTTCCCAGCCATAAACAGATGGGCGCCGCGCTGTGCCCGCCGCGCTCGCCACAGGTCCGCCGACACCACTTGGAGAAGATAAACTAATGACAGAATCGACAGACCGAACCAGACAGACATGCAATCTGGGCGAATTGGAGACACGGAAAGCAAGAGCTACCTAGTCACCGGCGGGGCGGGCTTTCTCGGCATCAACCTGGTGCGCCATCTGCTGGCTCGCGGCCATCGTGTGGTTTCCCTGGATCTAGCCGACTTCACCTACCCCGAGCGCAACCGGGTCACCGCGCTTACCGGCGACATCCGCAACAGCGACGACGTCGACCGGGCGATGGCGGATGTGGATATTGTGATCCACACCGCGGCCGCGCTGCCGCTCTACTCGCCGGAGGACATCTATTCGACCGATATCCAGGGCATTCGCGTGGTTCTGCAATCCGCGCTGGATCACCAGGTCGAGCGGGTCGTACACATCTCGTCGACCGCGGTCTACGGCATTCCCGACCACCATCCGCTCTACGAGGATGATAAATTGGTCGGGGTCGGTCCATATGGCGAAGCAAAGGTGGTGGCAGAGGAGGTCTGTCAGGAGTTCCGGGACAAGGGGTTGTGTATCCCGATCATTCGACCCAAGTCGTTTGTGGGTCCAGAGCGCCTGGGCGTCTTTGCGCTCTTCTACGATTGGGCCAAGGATGGCAAGAACTTTCCCGTGCTGGGCAGCGGCAACAACCGCTATCAATTGCTGGATGTGGCAGACCTCTGCGCCGCGATCTATCTGGCAGCCACGTTGCCGGAGGATCAGACCAACAGCGTCTTCAATATCGGCGCCAAGGAATTTACCACGCTCAAGGAGGATTATCAGGCCGTGCTGGACTATGCCGGCTTTGGCAAGCGGATCATCCCGCTCCCCGCTGCACCCATGATCTGGACCCTGCGCTTTTTGGAGAAGCTGAACCTCTCACCGCTCTACAAGTGGGTCTATGAGACAGTGACCGAGGATTCATTCGTCTCGATTGAGCGTGCGGAACGGGTGCTTGGCTATGCGCCCCAATATTCGAATCAACAGGCGCTCGTACGCAACTACCAATGGTACATCGAACACATGGACGAGTTCAGCGGTCAGTCGGGCGTCTCCCATCGGGTGCCGTGGAAGCAGGGTGCGCTGGGCCTGGCCAAGATGGTCTTCTAACCCGACCGGGCTGCGTGGATACAAAGAGACCGGGGTGTTTTGAACACCCCGGTCTCTTGTTTGTTTCTACCTTTACCTCGCATCAGTTCACGACGGCGAGACCGGTATATCCTGACCCTCATCGTCCTTGGGGAGATCATCCTCGACCCGGCTATGGGCGCCGGTCGAGTCGGCGGCGGTCGAGTCGGTCGCAGGCGGTGGCGTGGACGCATTGGCTGCCGCGCTCTTGCGGGCGGCGTTGCGGCTTTTCACTTCTTCTGAAAGATTGCCCAGCGAATCCCCGATCTCCTTCAAGCCCAACATCAGTCCCTCGGCCAGGCTTTGCACAACCTCGCTCCGGCGCACGCCTTCCGTCACCGATTCCGCAACGCCCTCGGCTCGCTGGCGAATCTCGCGCCCTTCGTCGCTCTGGCTGACTCGTTTGAAACTCTCCTCAAGGCTATCGGCCAACGAAACAATGCCAGCACGCAGGTCCGTTTCGATCTGTTTGCGCTGTTCACTGTTCCACGCTTCATGCACAATCTCGGCGAATTTGTCGCCAAGCTCGGTGAGGGCGTCGATCAGATCTTCGCCGCTCGTCGATTTGGTCTGCGCATTTGGTCCGCCATCTGCACGAGATGGATCGTCGCTTGCCATGGGATCTTGACTATCACTTGGTTTCTGTTCTTCGGACATCTTTTCCTCCGCTGTGTCGTCTCTTGTTGCGTCCTCGACTGATACCATACTACTACGCTCGCGTTGTGCCAGAGTTGCACACCTCAGGCCATTGCCGGGAAATAACCCCTCACCAAAGTCACACGAAGTTTCACGAAGAGACAGCCTATAGTTCGGTGCTCCTTGATGCCCTTCGTCGACCCTCGTGGATGCCTTTTATTCTCGATTCGCCTTACTCTACGATCCCCAAAGCAGCGCTATCACCCGCTGCCTCTCCATCCACCGTGACTGGTAGCCGTGTACGGTTCTCGGGCGCATACAGACCCGCGATCATCACAAGCGGCAACGCCTGCCGATCTGACGGCAGTTCGATGCGGTGGTGGGTTGCCAGGTATTCGTCCGCACGCCAGCTTCCAGTAGGTGCGGCGCCATCATCTGTTGTCGGCGGGCCGTCAGACTGGGCCACGGTTGCGCCGGCGCGGTCGTTGAGATGCACAAAGATATGGTGGGGCGGCAGCAGGGGTTGTAAGACATGCCAATACAATGTCAGGTCCAAACCTGTCTCGCCTGTGCGCTCCAGGTCATAGCCAATCAGCTCGGCGTGGGCAGCGAACTGAAATGGGTTTTCCAAACGATTTTCTGGGGACGGCGGCTGGTTGCTCAGCGGACGTTGCACCACGTTTACCTTGCCCAATTCGGTGGCTGGCCCCCGTCGGGAATCCGCGGGGTTGAACAGACCCGCGCTCAATCGATAGGTTCCGCTGGGCGCCGTGGCAGGCAGGAAGAAGTCGATCGGCGTCTGCGCCAGCGCGCCGGGCCGCCAGCGATCGGTGGGATACTCCGCCAGCGGCCAGCCTTCGTAGCCGGCAACACGGTTGCCGGCCTGATCGAGCAGGTCGACATATATGTGACGTAGCGGTGGCGTCTGCACCGCCTGCCAGAAGAGCATCAGGCGCACTTCGCTGCCGGCCAAGATGGCTTGTTTGGCGCCCGTTTGCTTGGCGTGGGTGGCGCCGGCATGACCGAGCAGAAGCAGCCCATCGACCGGCGCTGGTTCTGGCAGCGGATGCTCGATGGGTAGCCGCACTGCGGGATAGGCTTGCTCGGGCGCGTCGATAGTCAAGAGGCCAGCCTTAACCAGATCGCCTGGGTCGTCCAGCCGCGGCAGCAGATTCCCACTCGCCTCGTCCACCAGCCCCACCATCACCGCATACTCCCCCGGCGGCAAACCCATCGGTGCGATCAGACCTGCCTGCTCCACAAAATGGTCGCCTGAACCAGATACACCCAGGCCGCCTAGCGGCGCATAGTCGCGACTTACCCATGTGCGGCCTGCTTCGTCCTGCAGACGCAGCGTGACCCCCAAATCGTCCAGGAGGTTGGGCTGATCCTGTACTCCAGACGCGCCCCACTCCAGCGATACCGCGACCGGTTGGTTGGCGCTGACCAC